>NZ_JBBEYH010000006.1:0-264707 GCF_050172695.1 Shinella sp. G-2
GACGAAGGAGAACAAGCCGCAGGCCGAAGCCCGTCTGATGGAAGTGGTCGAGCAGTCCGGCGCTGAACTCATCGTTCTCGCCCGCTACATGCAGGTCCTTTCGGATGCCGTCTGCAAGCGCATGTCGGGCCGCATCATCAACATCCACCATTCCTTCCTGCCGTCGTTCAAGGGTGCCAATCCCTACAAGCAGGCCTTCGAGCGCGGCGTGAAGCTGATCGGCGCGACGGCGCACTATGTCACCGAGGATCTCGACGAAGGTCCGATCATCGAGCAGGACGTTGCCCGCATCACCCATGCGCAGTCGGCCGAGGACTATGTCTCGATCGGCCGCGACGTGGAGAGCCAGGTTCTCGCGCGCGCCGTGCACGCCCACATCCACCACCGCACCTTCATGAACGGCAACAAGACCATCGTCTTCCCGCCGTCGCCGGGCTCCTACGCCTCCGAGCGCATGGGGTGAACGGTGGCGACCACTATCGATGGGAAGCAGGTTGCCGCTTCCGTGATTGAGGCCGTGAAGTCGGCCACGACAGCCCTGGAAAAGGACGCGGGCGTCAAGCCCGGCCTTGCCGTCGTCATCGTCGGCGATGATCCGGCGAGCCACGCCTATGTCGGCGCCAAGAGCCGTATGTCGAAGGAATGCGGCTTCACCTCCGTCCAGCACACGCTGCCCGAGGAGACGACGCAGGAAGAGCTGGCCCGCCTCGTCGAGACGCTGAATGGCGATGACAGCATCCACGGCATCCTCGTCCAGCTGCCGTTGCCGAAACACCTCGATTCCGATCCGATCATCCAGTCGATCAAACCGGAGAAGGACGTCGACGGCCTGCATGTCGTCAATGCCGGCAAGGTTGCGACGGGCGATCTCGATGGCGGCCTCGTCTCCTGCACGCCGGCGGGCGCCATGGTCTTCGTGCGCCGCACCCATGGCAACGACCTTTCCGGTCTCAATGCCGTGGTGATCGGCCGGTCCAACCTCTTCGGCAAGCCGATGTCGGCCCTGCTGCTCGCCACTAATGCGACGGTGACCACCGCCCATTCGCGCACCAAGGATCTCGCGGGCGTCTGCCGCAACGCCGATATTCTCGTTGCCGCCGTCGGCCGCGCCGAAATGGTGAAGGCCGACTGGGTGAAGCCCGGCGCGACCGTCATCGATGTCGGCATCAACCGCATCACCACGGCCGAGGGCAAGTCGCGCCTCGTCGGCGATGTCGCCTTCGAGGAATGCGCAAAGGTCGCCGGCGTCATCACGCCGGTTCCGGGCGGCGTCGGCCCGATGACCATCGCCATGCTGATGGCCAACACCGTCATCGCCGCCTATCGCAAGGCCGGTCGCACGCCGCCGAAGTTCTGAGCAGCGCTCAGCGTCGAACAGCGCAACCCGTTGGTTTCATGTCTTCCGCGCCGGAAGAGCCGCTCCGAATCCCTTCGATGCCGAGGATCCAAACGCACACACTGTTATGGTTTCACCCAACTAGAGCATGTCAGGTTCAGATTGAACCAGACATGCTCTAAATTCTCTTGTTTTCGTTTGTCTTTTCGGGAAAACCGGTTCCCACTTTTCCCTGACAAACTCTAGATCTCCACAACGTGAAGGGATCGTGGAAGGCTGGAGAGAATCTCGGGCCCATTTTCGCGCAGGATGACGATATCCTCGAGGCGAATGCCGAAGCGGCCAGGCAGGTAGATACCGGGTTCTATGGAGAAGACCATGCCTTCTTCCAGCACCGTTTCCGAGGTCGCGGTGATATAGGGCGGCTCATGGGCGTCGATGCCCATGCCATGGCCCGTGCGGTGCACGAAATACTCGCCATAACCCGCATCAGCGATGACCTTGCGGGCAGCCTCGTCCACCTCCCGCGCAACGACGCCGGGACGGGCAGCCTTCAGCGCGGCCTGCACGGCCTTCTCGACGATGGCGTGGACTTCGCCATAGCCTTCCGGTGGGTCGCCGACGACGGCCATGCGCGTGATGTCGGAGGGGAAACCCTGCTTGCGCCCGCCGATGTCGATCACCACCGCATCGCCTTCCTGGATAAGGCGGTCGCTTGCCGAATGGTGCGGGAAAGCGCCGTTGCCGCCCGCGCCGACGATCCAGAACTGCGGCTCGGCGCCTTCCGAAGCGAAGTGCGCGCGAATCTCGGCGGCGACGTCCTTCTCGCTCATGCCGGGCCGGAGGGCGGCAAAGGCCGCCTGCATGGCGCGGTCGGCGATGCCGGCGTTCATCTTCAGCTTGGCATATTCGCTGTCGTCCTTGCGCATGCGCAGGCCGCCAAGCGTTGCCGGCGTGAAATCGCGGCGGGTATCGGCGGGCAGCGCGTCAATCAGCAGCAGGGCGAAGTCGGCGCGCATCGTTTCGTCCAGTGCGACGAGGCCGGGCGCTTCAGCGCCGATGGCGGACAGCGCCGCGCGGAGGGCGGCGTCCGGGCCTTCGGCATCCGCCCAGTTGTGGAAGGGGATGTCGGTGAATTCACGGGTACCTTCGGTATTCAGCGCCGGCATCAGGAAGGTTTCTTTTTCGCGGCCGACAAGCAGCAGACAAGGGCGTTCATCGGGATGCGGATGGAAGCCAAGCATCCAGTCCATGTGGGAGCCGGGCGCGATGGCGACGAGCCCGGTGCCGGTCTCGGCCATGCGCTGGCGCAGAGCCTTCAGGCGCGCGGTGGTTTGTTCGGTCATTGTCTTCTCCTTATTCAGGCGGCGGGAATGACGATGCGGCTGCCGAAGACCGGCCCGTCGTCCGGAAAGGCATCGAAGGCGGCAAGCTCGGCTTCCGAAGGCGCCTCGCAGGAGCCCTTGCGGCTCGGCACCCAGCCGCATTGCCGCTTGAGAAGCGCGGCATATTCCGCCCGCTTCAGGGCGGCAATGGACGGATCGATGACGGGAACGGCAAGTTCCCTCTCGATCTCCTTGTAAAAGCCGATCTCCATCGTGCAGCCGAGGATCAGGGCCTCCGCCCCGTCCTCCTCCACGGCCTTGCGGCCGGCGGCCATCAGGCGGCGGCTGGTCTCGGCATGATCGTTCTGGAAATCGTCCACGCCGAGGCCGACATCGTAAAAGCCGGCAAGGCGGTCGGCATGGCCGTAGCCATGCACGGTCGTCTGCATCTGGTGGACCCATTTGCGCCGGCCGACGATGATGCCGAAACGGTTGGAAAGGCTGGCGGCGATCTCGCAGGAGGCGATGCAGGGCGCCGTCACGACCATCGCGCCGGAAATCTCGCGGGCGTCGTGCAGCGCCGTATCGTAGAAGCAGCCGATGGCAAGCGCATCGAAACCTTCCAGCGCCGCCTGACGCACCGCGCGCATGATGCCGCGCGTCACCAGCGCCTCATAGGTGCGGAACTCGATATGGGAAAAGCCGTAGCGGGCTTTCGGCAGCGCCGCCACATGCACTTCCGAGCCGGGCAGCTTGTGATCGCGTGCCATGGCAGCGAAGATCATATCGACAGCGTCGTTCTCGCCGACGGGATTGAGATACATGATCTTGAGCGGTTGGGCACCCATGCGTTCCTCCTCCGTAGGGTTCCGATCCCCGGCCGGCAGGCCGGAGATCCTTGTGATTTCAGGGGCTGACGCCGTAGACCTCGCGGGCGCGTTCGGCGGTGATGTAGCCGTTCCTGATATCCTCGCGCACCCGCGCCGGATCGCGCTCCCTAGGATTGCCGACGCCGCCGCCGGCGCCCGTGATCACGCGGATCACGTCGTCCTTGTCGACGCGGATGCCCGAGGCGAAGGCGTAGCGCTCGGATTGTCCGTTCTTGCGCAGCACGAGCGCATAGTTGGCCGAACCCTCATTGCCGCCGTCGAGCGACCAGGGCAGGATGCGCGAGCGGGTATAGCCGAGCGTCAGGAAGGAATCGTCGCGGCGGATGCGGTAGTCGAGCCGGATGCCGTAGCCGCCGGTCCATTTTCCTTCGCCGCCCGGATCGGTATTGAGCTCCATGCGGTCGACGACGAGGCCGTTGCGCGCCTCGGAGATTTCCGCCGGGCAATTGTAGGTCTCGCCGTGCACGCCGGAGAAGATCGCCGAATTGCCGTCACAGCCGTTCGAAGCGCCCCAGCCGCCGATCTGCGGCTCGATGATCGTGTATTGCCGGCCCGTATCGGGGTGGATGCCGCCGATGAAAGTGCCGGCGATGGAGGAAAAGTGCCCGGCAGGCAGCTTTTCCGGCATGTGCGGGGCAAGGCAGCGCCAGACGAGGTCGTAGCCGCGGATGCCGATCTCGTAATAGAAGCCGACGGCCGCCGGCTCCTTGGCGTGGAAGCACGAGCCTTCGCGTGTCAGCACCTTCAGCGGGCGGAAGGAGCCTTCGTTGGCGGGCGACGTCGGGTCGGTGAGCGCCTTGAAGATGACCTGCATGCTGACGAGCGTGTCATCGTAGCCGGCATTCGACGGCCCGGTGTCCTGGTCCGGATTGTCTCTGAGATCGATGAGGAACTCCGTCTCCGAGATCGTCACCTTGACGTTGAACATGCGTCCGTCGTCCTGCTCCTCCGTCAGCTCGAAGGTGCCGTGCGGGAGCTTCGCGAGTTCGGCGAGCGCGATTTTCTCACCGTGGTCCATGAAGCTCGCCATGGCCGCCTCGAAGGTGGCGACGGTGTATTTTTCCGCAAGTTCGGCAAGGCGCTTGGCGCCGATGCGAACGGAAGCGATGGCCGCCCAGAGGTCTCCCTCCAGGAAGTCGGGCATGCGCGAATTGACGGTGATGATGTCGAAGATGCCGGGGATTGCCTCTCCCTTCGAGATCATCTTGATGGCGGGAAGACGAAGGCCTTCCTGGAAGATTTCCGTCGCATCGGCCGAGAGCGACCCCGGCGACTTGCCGCCGACATCAGAGTTGTGCGCGATGTTGGCGGTCCAGGCGATCAGCCGCTCGCCGGCAAAGACGGGCATGCAGACGACGAGGTCGTTGAGATGGGTGACGCCGCCATAATAGGGGTCGTTGGTGATGAAGACGTCGCCGGGCTGGATGTCGCCCGGCCTGGAGAACTTCTGCAGCAGAACCTTCACCGACTTGTCGAGCACGCCGATGAAGCCGGGAATGCCGGCGCCCGATGAGGCAAGGCGTCCTGCCGCGTCGGTGATGCCCGTGCCCATGTCGAGCACTTCGTAGATGATGGAGCTCATCGCCGTCTTGCGCATGGCCGCAAACATCTCGTCGGCGGTCGCCTGCAGCGAGTTCTGGATGATCTCGAGCGTGATCGGGTCGTGGGAAGCTGTCGTCATGTCCCGCACTCCTCAGGCTTTCAGATTGATATGGATATTGCCGAAACCGTCGATCTCGACGCGATTGCCGGGGTGGATGACGATCGTCGTGCCCGGATCCTCGATGATCGCGGGACCGGTGAAGGCCATGCCGGGTTCCAGCTTCTCGCCGTCGTAGATCGCGGCCGGGTGGATGCCTTCGAGCGCGTAGTCGACCTTGCGCTCGCCCTTCTGCGCAGCGGAGGCGGGCCTTTCCGAGAGCGGCCTTTCCTGCATCTTCAGCTTGCCGACCTCGGCCGAAGCGACGAGGTGGATGCCGACCAGCTCGACGGGAGCGTCAAGACGGTAGGTATATTCCCGCTGGTAGGTTTCGTGGAAGGCGGCCTCGATGGCTGCAAGGCTTTCATCGGTGATCGCGCCCTCGATGAGGACTTCGGTCGTGTGCTCCTGGTTCTGGTAGCGAAACTTGCCGTAACGCAGGAAGCGGACCTTCGCCGTGTCGACGCCTTCCTCGCCGAACTGCTGGTGGGCCAGGGTTTCGGTCTCGGCAAAGAGCGCGTCTATGGCGGTGGCCGCGCCGGTCTTCAGATCGGCAAGCTTGGTCACGAAATAATCGCGGCGCAGGTCCGACATCATCATGCCCCAGGCGGAGAACACCGAGGCGCCTGCGGGTATGACGACCTTCTTCACGCCCAGTTCCGTGCCGAGCGCCACGGCATGCATCGCACCGCCGCCACCGAAGGCGACGAGCGTGAAGTCGCGCGGGTCGAAGCCGCGATTGAGCGAGACGAGCTTCAGCGCGTTGACCATGTTGTTGTTGGCGATGCGCACTATGCCGCGCGCGACGTCGTCGGCCGAGACGCCGAGCTTGGTGCCGACATCCGACAGCGCTTTTTCCGTCGCAGCCATGTCCGCGACAACGGAGCCGCCGCAGAAGTAATCGCGGTTGATGCGGCCGAGCCAGAGATTGGCGTCGGTGGTGGTGGCATTTGTGCCGCCGCGGCCATAGGCGGCGGGGCCGGGCATGGCGCCGGCCGACTTGGGGCCGACATGCAGCTTGCCGAAGTCGTCGACCCAGGCGATGGAGCCGCCGCCATTGCCGATCTCGACGAGATCGACCACCGGCACCATGATCGGATAGCCGGCCGAGGTACGGTCGCGCTCGATCCAGTAGTCCGTCATGATGCGGACCTGGCCGTCTTCGATCAGCGAGCACTTCGCCGTGGTGCCGCCGATATCGAGGGCCAGAACGTTCGGCTCGCCGATCAGCTTGCCGAGTTCGGCCGCGCCCCAGAAGCCGGACGCGGGTCCGGATTCGACCATGGTAATCGGAATTTTCTTCACGGATTCAAGAGAATCCACGCCGCAGTTCGACTGCATCACGAAGAGGTTTCCGTCGAACCCCTTGCCGGCGAGGCCGTCATTGAGGCGCGACAGGTAACGTTCTGCCGTCGGCTGCACATAGGCGGACATGACGGTCGTGTTGGTGCGCTCGTATTCACGCCACTCGCGGGTGATCTGGTGCGAGGCGACGGTGGCGATTTCCGGCCACAGCCGCGTGATCTCGGCGATTGTCGCCCGCTCGTGGCCAGGATTGGCGTAGGAGTGCAGGAAGCAGACGGCGATGGCTTCGACACCATCGGCGCGGAAGTCGTCGAGAATGGCGGGCAGGCCCGAGAGATCGAGCGGTTTCATCTCCGTGCCGTGGTAGTCGAAGCGCCCCGGCAGTTCGCGGCGCAGGTATCTCGGAACGAAGGGCTCCGGCTTTCGGTAGTGCAGGTTGAAGAAGTCCGGCCGGTTGCCGCGGGCGATTTCCAGCGAATCCCGGAAGCCTTCCGTCGTGATGAGCCCGACCTTGACGCCCTTGCGCTCGGTCAGCGCGTTGATGACGACGGTGGTGCCATGGGCGAGGAAGTCGACCGTCTTCGGGTCGACGCCGCCCTTGTCGAGAACGTTCAGCACCCCCTGCTCGAAATTGGGCGGGGTGGTGTCGGACTTGGCCGTCGTGATGCGGGATTCACCCGTTTCATGATCCGTCTCGAAACAGACGAGATCGGTGAACGTGCCGCCGACATCGGTCGCGACACGTATGGTCTTCTGGCTCATCAGTTTTCCTCCCTCTTCTGCTGAGCGTGCAGCAGCATGCAGACGGCGCCGGGCAGTTTCAGCGCGTCGGCGGCGCGAATGCGGTCCTCGGTGTAGTAGTCGCGGTCATGCAGGCAATTCAGCGTGCCGATGACCTCACCGTCGACGATGATCGGCACATTGATGACCGACTGGCAGCCGAGCGAGAGGATAAGCTCATGGTCGTCGAAGACCTTGGCGATATCCTCGATCGTGTTGGCGACGAAGGTCTCCTTGCGGTTCAGCGTGATCTCCGACCATTCGGTCTCGTTGTAGGGCTTGGTGCCGGAGACCGGGTAAACATCCGGCATGCTGGAATAGATGCGTTCGGACAGCTTGTCGGTCGTATCCGAGGTCATGATGGTGAAGAGCTTGACGCCGACGACGTCCTTCACGAGTTGCTCCAGCGCCGCATAGGCCTTGGCCGGCTGGCCGCCGGCGGCGGCAACGGCTTCGACGAAGGCGGTGTAATCAGGCATTTCCATTCTCTTGCTCCATGATGTGATCCCGGAGCGCCGCTTCTTCTGAGCTGACGACGGGAACGGCGCCGATGAGCCGGCGCGTGTAGGGATTTTCGGGTCGGGTGAAGATCGCGTCGGTCGTGGCGAGCTCGACCAGCCGGCCCTTTTCGAAGACGGCGACGCGGTCCGCGATGTTGCGCACGACCGAAAGGTCGTGGGTGATGAAGACATAGGTCAGCCCGCGGCTTTCCTTCAGCGTCTTCAGAAGCTTCAGCACGCGCGCCTGTACCAGCACGTCGAGCGCGGAGGTCGGCTCGTCGAGCACGACGAGTTCCGACTGGCAGGCGAGCGCCCGGGCGATCGCGACGCGCTGGCGCTGGCCGCCGGAAAGGGCTGACGGTGCGCGGGTGCGGAATTCCGCGGGAAGGCCCACTTCCTCCAGCAATTCACCGGTGCGCGCGGTGCGGCCTGCCTTTTCGCCGATATTGTGAACATCGAGCGCCAGGCGCAGCGAGGCTCCGATGGATCTGCGCGGATTGAGCGAGGAAAGCGGGTTCTGCTGAACGAGCTGGATCGCCTGGCGGTGTTCCTGCGTGCGTTTCGCCGGCAGCGCATCGCCCTTGAAGGTGAGGCTTCCCGTCGTCGCACCGTAGATGCCGAGGATGATGTTGGCGATGGTCGACTTGCCCGAGCCGGACTCTCCGACAATGGCAAGGCATTCGCCCTTCTCGACAGTGAAGGAGACGCTGTCGAGCGCCTTCACTGTGCGCCCGTTGACCTCGAAATGCTTGGAGACGTCGGAAACGGAAAGAAGCGTGCTCACGGGAGGAGTTCCTTCTCGCTGAAACCTTCATGGACGACGAGGGGTGCCAGAAATTGCGCCGGGTCGTCGTCGAGATCGGGAATGCCGCCCCCGGTAATACGCGGCACGGCCGAGAGCAGGGCGCGTGTATAGGGATGGCGCGGGTCGTCGAAGAGCGCGGCGGTCGGGCCCTGCTCGACGATGTTGCCCTTGTAGATGACATAGACCCGGTCGGCGAATTCACGCACCACGCCGAGATTGTGCGAGATGAAGAGCACCGAGGTCTTGTGCTTCTCGACAAGCTCGGACATCAGCCGGAGCGTCTGCGCCTGAACCGTCACGTCGAGCGCCGTGCCGGGTTCGTCGGCAAGCAGCAACGCCGGATTGTTGGCAAGCGCCATGGCGATCATCACGCGCTGGTTCATGCCGCCCGAAAGCTGGAAGGCATAGGATTCCAGCACGCGCTCCGGCTCGTTGATGGCGACATCCGCAAGCGCCGCGATGGCCTTGCGACGGGCGCTCTCCTCGTCGATGCCCGGCTCGGCGCGCTGCAGCACTTCGCGGAACAGCGTGAAGATCGGGTAGACCGGGTTCAGCGACGAGGTCGGATCCTGGAAGATCATCGACATCGCCGTACCGCGCAGGGCATGGCGCGAGGCGGGCTTCAGCGTTTCGAGATTGATGCCCTCAAACTCCACCGTGCCGGAGATGCGGGCGGTCTTGAGCTGCTGGAGCATGCCGAGCACGATGCGCGCCGTCACCGACTTGCCGGAACCGGACTCGCCGACGAGCGCGACACGCTCGCCCTTCCGGATGTGCAGCGAGATGCCGTGCAATACCTCGATCGTACCGGACCAGGTCCTGAAGCCGAGGCGGAGATCGTCGATCCTGAGGGTAGGGGCCGTCATTGATCCACTCCGAGGATTTCGCGCAGCGCATCGCCGATCAGGTTGAAGCCGAAGACGGCGATCAGGATGGCAAGGCCGGGGAACACGGTGAGCCACCAGCTGTCCGGCAGGTACTTCGCGCCTTCCGCCACCATGGAGCCGAGGTCCGGGGTGGGCGGCTGCACGCCGAGGCCGAGGAAGGAGAGCGAGGAGGCGATCAGGATGACGAAGCCGAAGTCGAGCGTCATCTTGGTGATGATCGAGGGCACGCAGTTCGGCAGGATTTCGCGGAACATGATGTGCAGCTTCGAGGCACCGATGACTTCCGCCGCCAGCACATAGCCCTCTTCCTTCTCGGAGCGGGCGATATTGTAGACGAGGCGGGTATACCAGGGCCACCACATGACCGTCACCGCGATCATGCCATTGGTGAGCGTCGGCTCCAGGAGACCCATGATGGACATGGCGAGGACGAGCGGCGGGATCGACAGGAAGACGTCGGTGAGCCGCATCAGGAGATATTCCGTCCAGCCGCCGAGATAGCCGGCGGCAAGGCCGATGGCGACGCCGACCGGTACCGCTATGACGAGCACGACGATGCCGAGGACCAGCGAGACCCTGTAGGCATAGACGACGCGGGTGAAGAGATCGCGGCCGACGAGGTCCGTGCCGAAGATGTTCGGCCAGTGCGGCGGCTGGTTGAAATTGGCGAAGTCCACCACGGCGCCGACATGCTCGGGGAAGGGCGTGATGAAATCGGCGAAGATGGCCGAGAACACGACGATCCCGACGAGGACGAGGCCGATCAGCGACAGGGGATTTCCCGCCAGAATGACGAGGGTCTTTTTCATGATGCCCTCTGCGAAAGCCGGATGCGCGGATTGATGATCGAGACCAGGATATCCACGACGATGTTGACGATGAGGAACATGGCCGAGATGATCAGCACGGTACCGACGATGGCATTGAGGTCCTTGCGCAGGATGACGGCGACGCCGTAGCGCGACAGACCGGGCCAGGCATAGACGGCTTCCACGAGGAAGGCGCTGCCGAGCATGGCGGCAAAATCGAGGCCGATGATGGTGAGCGAGGGGATCAGCGAGGGGCGGAAGGCATAGCACCTGGCGATGCGCTTTTCGGGGAAACCATAGGCCTCCGCCATTTCGATATAGGGCCGCTCATAGGTCTCCACCATGTTGGAGCGCACGAGGCGGGCGGCCTGGCCGATGCCGGAAAGCGCAAGTGCGAAGGCCGGCAGGATGAGGTGCCAGACGGCATCGGCAAAGGCCTTGAGATTGCCGGCAAGCAGCGTGTCGACCAGCATGAAGCCCGTGACGTTCTCTACCGTGATGCTGTCCGACAAACGGCCCGCAATGGGGAAGAGCTTGATGAAATAGGCAAAGAGCAGCATCAGCACCACCGCCCAGACGAAGGCGGGCGCGGAGACGCCGAGCATCGTCACCAGCCGGATCGTGTGATCCACCCAGCTTCCGCGATGGCGGGCCGAGAGGATGCCGAGCGGCAGGCCGATGGCGATCATCATCAGGCCGGAGATGACGACCAGTTCCAGCGTTGCCGGCAGGAACTGTGCGATATCGGCCATGACCGGACGGTTCGTGTAGAGCGAGACGCCGAGGTCGCCTCGGAAGAGATCGGCAAGGAAGTAGCCGTATTGCGCGAAGAAGGATGCATCGAGATGCAGCTTGTCGCGCAGCGCGGCGACGGCTTCCGGCGTTGCATTCGGCCCGAGCGCGATGCGCGCAGGATCGCCGGGAATGACCCGGGCAATGGCGAAGATCAGCAGCGATACCCCGATCAGCACGATCAAAGAGGTACCCAGCCGCTTCGCGAGGAGGCGGAGGAACGGAGACATGGCTGTAACCCTGTGGACGGTTCCGGGCCGCTACCGCGCGGCCCGGCCTGCGTCGTCGGTTATTGTTTCATTTCCATCAGGCGGAAGGTGAAGCCGAAGCCGGCAAGGGCGAAGGCCTTGGACGGATCGCTGAGCGCCGGGACGGAAACCTTGCTGGAAGCGGCGAAGACCGCCGTTTGGTCCTGCGCGAAGATCGACGGGGCAATGGCGATCAGCCGCTTGTTTGCCGCTTCATAGACCTTGGCGCGCTCCGCCTCGTCCAGCGTCGTGCGGCCCTTTTCCAGGAGAGCGTCGACTTCCGCATCCTTCAGGTGCTCCGGCGACATCCACGTGCCGGCCGCGCTCGAATGATACATGGTGTAGAGCAGCGAATCCGGATCGCCCGACATCGTGTTGACGAAGATCTGGCTGATCGCGGGCGTGTTCTCCGGCTTGGCGACCTGCTCGGTGAAGAGCGCCCAGGGCAGCTTCTTCACCTCGGCCTTGATGCCGATCTCGGCAAAGTTCGCCTGCATGAGAAGGGCGAAGCGCTCCTCGAGCGGCACTTCACCGATCCAGCTGAGGTCGACCTTCATTTCCTCGGGCTTGTACTTGCATTTGGCGAGATGTTCCTTCGCCTTCTCGACATCGCGCTTCATCGGTTCGCCCGAGAGAGCGCCGAGCATGCCGACCGGGATAGCGCCCGTCGCCGGGCTGCCCTGCGAGACCTGATCGGTCACGGCGACCATGCGCACGCCGGATTCGTAGTCGAAGGCGTAGGATACGGCGAAGCGGCATTCCACGTCGTCGAAGGGCGGCTTTGCCGTGTTCAGCTTGATGTAGAACTCGGTCGTGCCCTTCTCGGTGAGAAGCTGGGCGCCGTCGGCGGCAAGCGACTTCAGCACTTCCGGCGGCAGCCACTGCGAGGAAATCTCGTGTTCGCCCTGCGCGATCAGCGTGCGGACGGTCGCGGCTTCGAGGCCGTAGCGCAGGCGCACCGTGTCGGGCGCGGCGGCGGGCACCTTCAGGAAGAAGTCCGGGTTCTTCGCCATCACCGTCTCTTCCTGCGGATTGTGCGAGACGAGCTTGTAGGCGCCCGAACCGGCCGCATGCGTGGAGAGATAGGCCTGTCCCCAGTCCTTCATCTCGCCGTCGCCTTCCCCGAGATTCTGCATGACCAGCGCCTTGTCGACGATGGGCAGGCGGGTGAGGGCGGAAATGAAGGGCGCGTAGACTTCCTTCAGCGTGAATTTCACGGTCGCGGGATCGACGGCTTCCGCCTTCTCGACATTCTCGAACAGATAGGAAAGTCCCTGGCCGAGCGCCTTCGTGCGCTCGAAGGAGAAGACCACGTCGTCGGCCGTCAGCGCGTTGCCGCTCTGGAACGTCACATCGGTGCGCAGCTTGAACGTATAGGTCTTGCCGTCGGTCGTTTCGAAGCCGGTTGCCAGGAACGGATCGTAGCCCGGCTGGCCCTGCTTCGGAATGACCAGTGTGTCGTAGACGTTGTACATCAGGATGCTGTCGGCATAGTCCGACGCCTTTGCTGGGTCGAGTTCGCCGACCGGTGATTCATCAAGGCGGAGGACCGTTTCGGCATTCGCATGGGCGCAGAAGGCCGTTGCGGCGAGCAGGGCTGCCGCGATTGTCTTCGATACGGATGTCATTGCTGTTCCCTTGTTATCCCGAGGATCTGGTTGTCTTGAGCGGTTTGGGCGCGCTGCGACGGGCCGCAGAGCGCTTGACGACGAGGCTTGGCTGCGCCTCGTCGGGCATTCCCTCGTCGCCGAATACGTCCATGGTACAGGTGTGGAAGATCGTCGTCGGCTCGGCCGTGTGGTTCCAGGTGACGTGCGTCAGCCGGGAGGGGAAATGCGCGGAGTCGCCTGCGTCGAGGATCGTGCGCTCGCCGTCGATTTCGATGGTCAGCGAGCCGGAGACGACGAAGAAGATTTCCTCCCCCTCGTGCGACATCGGCTCGCTTCGAAAACCCGGCGGCTCGTGGATCAGCGTGGAGCGCAGCACATTGCCCGGAAAGGAAGCGGAAAGGCGTTCATAGGTGACGGTGTTTCCGGGCGTTCCGCCGACGGCATAGACGGGGCGGCCTTCGCGACGGGTAATCGGCGCATCGACCTTGGGGGTCTGGAAGAACGAACCGACATCCGTCTTCAGGGCGCGGCAGACGGCGACCAGCGACGTCAGCGAGGGCACGGTGATGCCACGCTCGATCTGCGAGATGAAGCCGACCGAGAATCCGGCACTATCCGCAACCTCCTGCAATGTCATCTTAAGCTCCCGACGTCGCATGCGCAGACGCTCGCCCACAGCAGGATCTGTTCCTGCGTTGGGCCGTTCGACACTTGCCATATGTTCACCCGTTTTTTAGTATTACTTCAATAGAGCGCGGGCGCGGAGCGTTGTCAACATTTTTTTAGCCAGCCTAAAAAAGACGCCCGACCCGCTCCACGCATCCCCGCTTGAAGGGATCAGACCATCGAGAACCCAGGTCTGGAAGCCGTCTTCGAACGGATGGATGTTCACGCAGCGAAACGAAGCCCGTGGAGGTTACGGATCGGCCTGCGATCCTGCCGGTGATGCCGCTTCCTCTATGAGCCAGGCGATGAAGGCGCTGACCTCGGCGGTCTCACGTTTCGTATCCGGGCAGATGCAATAGTAGTTGTGCAGGGCCGGCACGCTCAGGCGCAGCGGCTGCACCAGCCGGCCTTCGTCGAGATCGCGGGCAGACACGACTTCATCGCTGAGCGCCACGCCAAAGCCATCCCGGGCGGCCTGGAGCACGATGCCGAAGTCGTCGAAATGCACGTCGGATTCACCGGCATAAGGAATCCCGGCTTCGGCCTGCCAGCGCCGCCACTGCGAGCCGTCATCCTCATGCAAAAGCCTGTGATAGGCGAGGTCTGAGGGCTGGCGGATGGCGTTCGGACCACGCAGGAGCTGGGGGCTGCAAACCGGCGTCATGTGAATGCCGTGTAGCAGGCGCCACCAGAAGCCTGGCCACGGCGGCATGCCATAGACGATCGCGACATCCGTCTTGCGCCAGTCGACGCCGTGGAAATGGCTGGAGGTCAAAACCTTCAGCTGAAAATTGGGGCTTTCCGCCATGAAGGTGAAAAGGCGGGTGGCAAGCCAGGTGACGCCATGCACCTGCGGGATGGAGATGGTCAGGGACTGCTTTGGCGCTCCGCCATATCTATGCGCCGAGAGCTGGCGCACGCCGGTATGGATCGCGTCCATGGCGCTTGCCACCGAACGCTGGAGCTGGCTTCCGCTCGGGGTCAGAGCCAGTTGCCGGCCGCGCTTTTGAAAGAGGTCGACGCCAAGCGATACCTGGAGCGCGCGGATTTGCTGACTGACGGCGCCGGGCGTCACATGCAGCTCCGCTGCCGCCGCACCGACATTGCCGAGCCGCGCGACGCTTTCGAAGACGCGAAATGCATGAAGGGGTGGCAGCGCCATCGGTTTCTTTCCTCAGTTGACGTTCAACGGGTCAGGCATTCTGGTCCCGCCCCGGGCGCAGCTGCTCGAGGATACGATCGGCCAGTGCACGCAGGACGGGGTCATTCGCGCGATCGACAGCACAGACGATGTAATATTCCCGCGCCGCATTGATCGTGGTGGAAAACGGCTGGATAAGCCGCCCTTCGCTCAGATAGTTTCGCGTCAGCACGTCCGAGACGAGTGCCACGCCACGCCCCTGAACGGCGGAAGCGATCGCCTGCGCCACCGAGTTCACCCGGACACGGGTATTGCCCTCGAGGGCGATGCGGGCTGCGACGGACCATTTCGCCCATTCCCCGCCGTCGTCCTCATGCAGCAGCGCGACGCCGCTCAGCTTCCTGTCGCGATTGCGCAGGTCGAGCCGCGGAAACAAGGTCGGCGAGCATACGGCGCACAGCCGGACCTCGCTCAGCGAGCGCCAGTGTTTTCCGGTGAACGGCGGGTTGTCGTAGACGATCGCCATGTCGTTGTCCGCCCAATCCACGTTCGTGGCTGTGATCGCCTCATTGATGGTGAGATTGGAAATGCCGTGCGACTGCGCAAAATCGACGATGGTCGCCGTCAGCCAGGCGATCCCGAGCGCAGTCGGCACGGAAACCGACAGCGATGCAGGCTGGTCGCCGGAGGTCAGTTTCCGCGATGCCCGCGTCGCCGTATCGAGTTGACCTAGGGACAGAGCCACGGTCTGCGAAAAATCCCGGCCCGCCTGGGTAAGGGCGACATTCCGACCCGACTTTTGAAACAGAGTGATGCCCGTTGCATCGCTCAGCTTCTTGAGTTGCAACGAAATCGCGCTCGGACTGAGGTTCAATTCCTCCGCCGCCTGCCGCACACCGCCGAGCCGGGCCGTCGCCTCGAAAGCGGGCAGATATTGCAGGTAGGGTGGGAGGCGGCTCATCTTCGTATCCAGATAATCGTTTAGCATAATAGAACGATATCGGTGATATTAAATTGATTTTTTCAAACTGTTAAGAGTGCTATCCCCTTGAGAAAGAGGAGAACGCTCATGATCTCGGCAAGACCATTCGACTACCCCTATGACGGCAATCTCGATGCCCGCAAAACGGCGCTGATCGTCATCGATCTGCAGGAGGATTTCCTCTCGACCACGGGATATTTTGCGCGACAGGGTTACGACCCCGCGCCGCTTCGCGCGATCCTTCCTGCAGTGAACCAGCTCATCGCTGCCTGCCGTCAGGCGGGCATCCAGATCATTCACACCCGGCAAGGCTACCGCGAAGATCTCGCGGATATGACCCCTTACGAAAAATGGCGCCGCCAGCGTTCGGGCCTCGAGGGAACGACGGCTCTGCTGCGCTCAAGCCCCGGTTTCCAGATCGTTCCGGAACTTGACGTGCGTCCGCAGGACATCATCGTCGACAAGACCTGCAACAGCGCCTTCACCTACACCGATTTCGAGCATGTTCTGCGCGCGCAGGGCATCACGCATCTGCTGTTTTCCGGCTGCACCACCGACGTCTGTGTTCACACGACGCTGCGTGAAGCCTGCGACCGGAACTTCCAGTGCCTGACCATCTCGGACGCCTGCGCAAGTGGCGATCAATATGCCCACGAGGCCGCCCTCCACATGGTCACCGTCGAGAACGGCATCTTCGGTGCACTGACCGATACGGCAGCGGTGCTCGAGGGCCTGAAGAAACTGGGAAATTCCGCGACATGAGCGAGGCCCATAAATACGTTTCCCTTATGCGTCTCACACAAAAGGGGCTCACCGAGCTGACGGATAGCGCGAAGCGCCGGAAGGTCAGCGAGGATCGCGTTGCGGAACTCGGCGGGAGATCGATCGCCTTCTACGCCTTGCTCGGCATCTACGATTTCATGCAGGTTTTCGAGATGCCGAGCAACGAAGCCATGATGCAGTACGTGCTCACGGCGCGCAGGGACGGACATGTCGAGCCGCTCATCCTCCCGGCCTTCGACACCGAGACCTACGGCCGGATTCTCAACGCCTTCAACTAGCCCCATAATTTAGTTTTTCTGCGCCTTGACAAGCAAAACATTTAGCTTGTCTGCGAAAGGCGTTTCTATACGACTTCAAAAACCGCGATGCAAAAAACCACAACAAGGGAACACGATCATGATGAAAGCAAAACCGGGAAGGAAAATCTCGCTCCTCGCAGGCAGCATGCTTGCCGCTCTGCTCAGCGCCGGCACGGCTCTTTCCGCCGACCAGAAGCCCGATTTCGTATCGGGCGGCGTCTTGAAGATCTGCACCAGCGGCGAATTTCCGCCGATGGAATATTATGAAAATCCGGGCGACAAGGATCTCGTGGGCTTCGAGATCGACGTCATGGACGCCATTGCCAAGCGGTGGGGTGCGAAGGCCGAATATGTCGTCGGTGACTTCAAGGGCCTGCTGCCGTCGCTCGATTCCAAGCGCTGCGACCTTGTCGCAAGCGGCATCATGATCACGCCGGCCCGCCTCGAAAAATATGACGGCATTCCGTATTTCGGCTCTCACGTCGTGCTGGTCACCGCGGCGAGCGACACGGAGACGAAAGTCCCGGCCGATGTCAGCGGCAAGATCATGGCGATCGAGGCCGGCACGACCTACGAAAAGACGGTCGCCGATCTCAATGCCGAACTGCAAGCTGCCGGCAAGGCGCCGATCGAGGCGCAGACCTACCCGTCCGCATCCGGCGTCATCGAGCAGATCCTGGTCGGCCGCGCGACCGCGACGATCACGCAGGATACGACCGCTGCCTATCGCATGCTCCAGGTGCCCGGCCGATTGGCCATCCCCTATACCTACGAGGAAAGCGAGAACTACGGCATCTACCTGCGCAAGAGCGATGGCGATCGGCAGATGCTGAAGGATGCGATCGAGGCCTTGCAGGCGAGCGGCGAGATGAAGGCATTCCTCAAGAAGTGGAACCTGCCGGAAACATCGACCGACGTTTCCCACGACGTGAACTGACGATCGGCGATCCCGTTGTTCCAGCTCGATCTCTTCCTTCAGGCAATCTTCAGTGCCCCCCTTTTCAAGGGGGCACTCCTGACGATCGGCCTCTCCCTTTGCGTCATGGCCGTGTCCCTCGTGCTCGGCATGGGGCTTGGCTCCATGGCAGGCTCACCGCGTCGCTCTGCCCGATGGCTGGCGACGCTCTATGTCTGGCTGTTCCGCGGCGCACCCGCACTGCTCGTGCTGCTGTTCGTGTGGAACGGCCTGCCGCAGATTTCCGAAATTTTCCGGGCCGGCTGGTTCACGCCGTTCTTTGCGGCGTTCCTGGCGCTCTCCCTGATCCAGATCGCCTATCTGGCCGAAATCCTCCGCAGCGCCTTTGCCGCCGTGGGACATGGGCAGCGGGAAGGCGCGGCCGCGCTCGGCATGCATCGCTGGCAGATCTTTCTGGTGATCACCATGCCGCAAGCACTCAGGATCGCAGTTCCCGCGCTGATGAACGAGTTCATCTCGCTGTTGAAGACCACGTCGCTTGCGACCGTGATCTCGCTGAAGGAACTGATGACGGTCTCGCAGTTCGCGATCGCCACCAGCTTCCGTTTTCTCGAATGGTACGGTGCGGCACTCGTCTACTATCTCGTCATCGTCTCGGTGCTGACGCTCGCCCAGAACCGCATCGAACATGTGCTTTCGCGCGGCTACCGCTGACCGCCACGAACCCGAGGATTGGACATGAACACGCAAACCGCAATCCAGGTTGCCGGCGTCAACAAATGGTACGGCGCCTTCCAGGTCCTCAAGGACATCGACCTGACCGTGAACAAGGGTGAGCGCATCGTCATCTGCGGTCCGTCGGGCTCGGGCAAATCGACGTTGATCCGCTGCCTGAACCGTCTGGAATTGCATCAGGAGGGAGCGATTACCGTCAACGGCGTGGAGCTCACCAGCCAGCTCAAGCGCATCGATCGCGTGCGCAGCGACGTCGGCATGGTCTTCCAGCACTTCAACCTGTTTCCGCACCTGACGGTGCTGGAAAACTGCACGGTCGCCCAGCGCTGGGTACGCAAGCTGCCGAAGAAGCAGGCCGCCGAGATCGCCATGACTTATCTTGAACGCGTGCACATTCCGGAAAAGGCAGACAAGTATCCGGGCCAGCTTTCCGGCGGCCAGCAGCAGCGCGTCGCTATCGCGCGTGCCCTTTGCATGAACCCCAGCATCATGCTGTTCGATGAACCGACTTCGGCGCTCGATCCCGAAATGGTCAAGGAGGTGCTGGACACGATGATCTCGCTTGCCGCCGACGGCATGACGATGGTCTGCGTCACCCACGAAATGGGTTTCGCGCGTGAGGTCGCCAGCGAAGTGGTCTTCATGGATGGCGGCCAGATCATCGAGCGCAACACGCCCGACATCCTGTTTTCAGCCCCGACGCACGAGCGCACAAAGCGCTTCCTCGGCAAGCTGCTGCATTGAGCGAGGCAATCTTGAAGAACACGAAATGGTTTTCAAAGGAAGCGCTGTCGAACCGGCTCACCCGCATCTGGGAGCCGCATGTCCATAGTTTTTTCCAGGCCAACATGTTCCACGTCGTCGGCAAGGATGCCGACCTCGTCATCGACTTCGGAATGGGCCTCGCTAATCTCAGGAGCGCGTTGTCCGTTCCCGCGGGCAAGCCCGTCCTTGCGGTGGCGACCCATGTTCACGTCGATCATGTCGGTTCGTTCCACGAATTCGAGACCCGGCTGGGTCACGCGGCAGAAGCCGCGGCCTTCGCGCTCATGCCGGACGAAAACACGCTCGCCGATTATTTCCGCACGCAGCCGGACGCCCTGACCGGCGCGGCGCCGACGGGTACGACGCCGCAAACCTACAAAATTTCACCGGCACCGCTCACCAGGGTCCTGGCGGAAAACGATGTCATCGACATCGGAAACGCCTGTTATACGGTCCTGCACCTTCCCGGCCACTCTCCCGGTTCCATCGGCCTGCTCGACCAGAAGACGGGAGAATTCTTCAGCGGGGATGCCATCTACGAAGGCGGTCTCGTGGATGATCTGCCAGGATGCGACGTCGACGCCTACAAGGTCACCATGGCGCGCCTGGCGGAACTTGACGTCGGCGTCGTCCATGGCGGTCACGGCGCCCTTTTCGGGAGAGACCGGATGCGAGAGATCGCCGTGGGCTACCTGACATCGAAGGATGGCGGCCAAGGGCCGCAATGAGGGGCGAGAGGCCTGCTTGACGTCATTCGGGCCTACCGCAAACAGACGGCACGATGCAGAGCGGCTCACCATCAGCGTTCCGGACAGCGGGCGTCATAGCTTTTTGCGAAGGCGTTCTACGGCCTTGACCGTTGACGGGCCAAGTCGCCCATCAACCTTGCCGCTATACACTCCGGCGGAAATCATTTCCCTTTGCAGAGCGAGGCGAAAATCGAAGGACCATTGGTTCTCCTCGATGATGCGTGGCGATCCATACCAGACGTCGGATTGGAAATGGGTCAGCAGACCACTCTTCAACGATCTGATCATGTAGGTGGCGGCCAATTTCGGATCGCTTGCTCCAAACGTACCCCTGTCGGCAAACCAGCTCAATTTATAGAGCGCGTTTGGTTCATCGAATTTTGCGGCGACGCTGTAGACATCGATCGCGCGCTTCAGCTGCGCTTTTTCTTCAAATGCGCTTCCCAACTCCGTTGCGGTCGACGCCAGCTCCTTCGTGACGTGCTCCTGGAACCAGGCGAGTACCGGCACAAAGTCTTCCGTTTTGCCTTCGCGTGCCAGAAGCGCCAGAAGCCGCCCAAGCCCGTTCACCGCGGCAGCACTGCCGTAGTTTCCGGCAACGATGTAAGCCTCGGAAGCCTTGGCATATTCACCTGCCTTGTGCTGGCTTCTTCCAAGCTGGTACCAAAGCCTCGCTGTCCTCGGGTACTGATCGACGGCCGCCTGACACGCCTCCAAAGCTCGATCGACCGCGATCTCCGTGAAAGGAACGCCGGGGACGGACGCGAGCTTCATTCGGTCGTCCGGTGCTGCCGCCAGCAGGTCACAATCGGTTTGCGGCGTGTCGTTTTCACTCTCCTCAGCCGACAGCGTCGGAATCGCGATGGTCATGCGTTCCGTGCCCTGATCTGGCTCCAGCGAAGCCAGCTTCATGCGGGCCAGTGAAGCAAAGGCACAGGTCGAGAAATTCTTAAGATGCTCTTCGAAAAGCGCACGCGCCGTGCTGTCGCTGATTGCGGCCCAATGGGTTGCCGCATCGCGGCACACATCGTCTTTCGCTATGGGCGCGGTTTCGGTTGGACCAAGCATCACGGTGTCGAACAGCGAGCCTGTTTTATAAGGCCGCTGCTTGCCTCCGGTCGCCTCGAAAACCTCTTTGGCAACGGCGCGCAGAGCGGTCTCGATCTCCAATCCGGGCGAGGCGATATGGCGTGCGAGCGCTTTCGCATAGGGACTGGTGGCGCCGTCGCCATCCGTCGCAACATCGCCAGGCGCCGTTGCGTATCCAATCAGCATGTTGCTTTCCGCCGAGTCTACGCGGGCAAGGCCGCGTGTCGGCGCTCCCTTGGTCAAGCCTTGCTTCATGGTTTTCAGGAATGGGTTGTCGCGACACGCATCCAAAAGGACCAGCTTGAAGCTACGCGCTTTCGAGAGAACGCCAAGGACGTCACTCAAAACGATTGCTTCGTATTTGACGTCACGGTCCGAGCGCAGCGTGGCATCAACGGGAATAAGGAAGTTTTCGCCGTTCACTTCAACGCCGTGCCCGGAGTAATAAACCAAGCCGATGTCGGCATTGCCCACCTTTTCCTCAAAGGCGGCCAACGCAGCCGACATCTCGGCACGCGTACCGTTCTCCAGCGTCGTGATTTTGAAGCCCGCGGTTTCCAGCGTCGCGCGCATGGCGGCAATGTCGTTGGGCGGATTTTTCAGGGGCGTGACGGAGGTGTAGTTTGCGTTCGCAATCAGCAAAGCGACCTTGTTTTCGGCGGCCGCCGCCCCGGCGATCAAGAAGATGATGCCGACCAGTATTGCGCGAAACAACATTCATATCTCCCAGCGTGCGATTGCATTTTCCGCGTCGCATGAGCGATTGCAATTGTTTTTTGGGTCAGGTCCGCCTGCCTTGATGACAGAAGGCCTGCATCCATCTGCTCTACCTGGCTTGAGACTTGCAAACGCTCATCCGGTACGACGTTTCACCGGTTCGATTCCACGCAACTGCAAAGCCAAGATGCAAAAGCTGCCGTCGCAAGCGTTGCTCTCCTATATTTCCCTCGTTTCCATAAGGAATGCGGTTGCAGTCCGAGCGAGGATCTCTGCTCCAAGCGGCAGGGCTCGTTCGTCGACACGAAACTTGGGATGATGCAGGGGGTAGACCGCCTCGATGGTCTCGTTGCGAATGCCGAGCCGGAAATACACGGAGGGACACTTCTCGCTGTAGAAGGCGAAGTCGTCCGCGGCGGTCCAGCCGGGGGCATTGAGAACATTGTCCCGCCCGACCACTTCGGCGCCAGCCCGCCGGACGATATCAACCATGTCAGGTGAATTGACGACGGGTGGCTCACCGCGATGGAGGTTGATATCGACGCCGGCGCCGTGGGCCGCGGCAAGGCTTTCGAGGATCTGGCGCAGGCGATGCCAGGCCTTCTGCCGGGTTTCTTCATGGCCGCTGCGGATCGTGCCCTTCAACCGGACTTCGGGAGCGATGACATTGTACGCACCACCGCCCTCGATGCCGGTAACGGAAACGACCAGCGGATCGTAGGGATCGATCTCGCGCGAGACGATCTTCTGCAATTCCGTGACCATGGAGCAGGCGACGGCGATCGCGTCCACGCCGTCCGAAGGTTTTGCCGCATGGGCGGAATTGCCGGTAACCACGACGTCGAAGGTGTCGCAGGCAAGCGTATAGGGACCCGCGCCAACCGCAATCCGCCCGGCTGGCGTATAGGGATCGACATGGATGCCGATTGCAGCATCCACATCATCCAGCAGGCCTTCCGCGATCACACGCCGGCCGCCAAGCGGCTCGGCTTCCTCCGCGGGCTGGAAGATCAGTCGCACGGTGCCGCTGAAGCTTTGCTTCTGACTCTCGAGCAGAACCGCCGCCGCGTAGCCCATCGCTGCATGGGCATCATGGCCGCAGGCATGCATCACGCCCGGCCGCTCCGATGTAAACGGCACGCCCGACGTCTCGTTGATCGGCAAGGCATCGATATCGGCGCGGATCACCACCTTGCGGTTGGACGGGCCGGCGGTGCCGACGATATCGACAGCAAGCCCGAATCCCGCGACCGGCCGGACGGCCTTCAGGCCGGCCGTTTCGAGCACCTGCTTCAGATAGGCCTGTGTCTCGCGCTCCTCGTTCGAGAGTTCAGGGTTGCGGTGCAGGTGACGCCGGACGTCAACCATCCGGCGTTCGAGCTCTGGCTCCACTCCGAGTGGGTCATGATCAGGCTTTGACATGGATATCCCGCGGGAAATTGGTGAGCGTCTCGCAGCCGCGCTCGGTCACCAGGAAGGTCTCGCTGATCTCGATGCCCCAGCCGTCCATCCACATGCCGAGAATGGCGTGCAGCACGTTGCCGGGCTTCAGGATGGTCTTGTCGCCGGGCCGCAGGCTGATCGTGTGTTCGCCCCAATCCGGCGGATAGGCGACGCCGATCGAGTAGCCGATCCGCGATACCTTCTTCAGGCCGTAACGCTGGATGACCTGACGCCAGCTCGCCTCGACGTCCTCGGCCGTCACGCCCGCCTTGACGGTCGCCAGCACGGCCTCCATGCCTTCCAGCACCGCCTTGCTTGTGTCGCTGACCTTGGCGGGCATCGTCCCGAGCTGCATGGTTCGGGCGAGGCCCGCGGTATAGCGACGGACGACGCCGGCAAGTTCGAGCGCCACCGTCTCGTTCTCGCCGAAGCGGCGATCACTCCACATGACGTGGGGGGCCGATGCATTCTCGCCGGCGAGAATGGTCGGGGGAAGGGCGGTGATATCGCCGGCGAAATCCGGTGAACCGGCAACCTGCGCGGCCTGGATGCGGGCAATGGCGTCGCATTCGCGCACGCCGGGTGCAATCGCGTCATAGGCGGCGGTTACGGCTGCTTCGGCAAGACGCGACGCCTTGCGCAGATAGTGGATTTCGGCCTCGGATTTCACACTCCGGATCCAGTTCACCAGCAGATCCGCATCGTGGAACGTCGCGTTCGGCAGGCCGGCGGTCAGGCGGGCATGCGCCTTGGGCGAATAATAGTAGGCTTCGAGCTCGATGCCGATATTGCCGCGACCCCAGCCCTTGCGGGTGATCCAGGCCGCAATCCAGTCCATCGGATGGCGGTCGGCGCGCTGTACGTGGTCTTCCGGGAAGCCGACGACGTTTTCCGGCTTCATCCAGGCCGTCAGCAGGCCGCCCGCGGCATCCATGGCACGACCGATCCACACCGGCTCTTCGTCGGCGAGCGGCACGAGCACGGCCTGCGGCGTATAGAAGGACCAGCCATCGTAGCCGGTGATGTAGTGCTGGTTGGCAACGTCGTTAACGATCAGAAGATCGAGGTTGCGGCGCGCCATCTCGGTGCGAATGGCGTGAAGCCTGGCCTTGTATTCCGAAAGCGCGAAGGGGAGTTCGATCATGAAGAACACATCCTGTGAGCGGGTTATGAGGTTTTGGTCAGTGCGAGGAGACGGCAGGGCGCCAGTGGGTCCGGTGCGATGCCGCACTGTCGGAGAATGGCCCAGGCAGCCGCCAGATTGCTCGTGACGACGGGACGTCCCGTCTGTCGTTCGATTTCCGGCACGCATTGCGCGGCACGCAGCGCCGTGCAGGCGATGAACAGCGCTTCCGTCTGCGGCGTGACGGTTTCCATGGCCAATCGCACGATCTCTTCGCGTGGCAGGCGCGCCATGACGCGATCGTCTTCCATGCCGAGGCAGACGAGACGGTCGACCGCAAAGCCCTGGTCGGAGAAGAAGGCGTGCATGGGTTCGGCAGTGCGCCGCACATAGGGTGTCAGAATGACGATGCGCCTGGCGCGCAACGCGTGAAGGGCCCGGGCCGCGGCGCCCGCAGGGGTGATGACCGGCGTGTGCGGCTTGCCGGCAGCGAGCGCTGCGGCAATCGCATCCTCGCCGATGACGACCGACGCGGAGGTGCAGCCATAGACGATGGCATCCAGTTCCTCACCCGGAAGGATGAGCGATGCGGCCTCGGTGAGAAGCGGCTGCATGGCGCGCAGGTTTTCCGGCGTGGTCGGATTGGCATAGGCAACGCGCGTCACATGGACGGCAATCTCGTCGTTTGCCACCAGACGCCGGAAATCCGCCTCGACAGTATGATCGGTCGCAAGCGCGATCAGGCCGACACGCCGGGTGGAGGGCCGTTCGTCCAGGATCTGGCGTGGCTGAATTTCGTCGATCATGCACGCTCCGCGGGGTTCGAAACCTATTGAGCCGCGCAGACAAAAGCATGTCAATCCGAGAAAAAGATACGTGTCAATTTGCTAGAGCGAAAGCACGTTCCGGTCCGGCGCCGCCCGCAACAGGGAGGCGAGCGTATCGAGACCGGCACGCAACGCATCTTCCTCGGTTGCCGCGACCGAGACGCGGACCGCGCCGACGGGCGAGCCGGAAAGGCAGAAAGGCGTGCTGGGCGCGACTGCCACCCCGCGCGCCCGGGCCTGCGACGTGAAAGCCACTTCGTCGTGTTCGGGCGACAGAGGCAGCCAGACATGCAGCCCTTCCGGATGGGCGCGATAGGAAAGGCCATTCAGACATTGCGCGACGATCCTGTGGCGGGCGCGCAGAGCCTTCCGCTGCCAGCCGACCAGTGTCTCGATTGTGCCGTCGCCAAGCCAGAGCGTGGCGAGTTCGGCCATCACCGGCGTTGCCATCCAGTTTGCCATCAGCTGACGATTGGCGATGGTGGCGGCCAGGTGATCCGGTGCGACCGCATAGCCGATGCGCAGGCCCGGCATCGCCACCTTGCTGAAGCCGGTGACATAGAGCGTCCGCTCCGGGGCGAGCGCTGCAATCGGGCGCGGACGATCGGTGAGAAGGGGGCCGAAGACATCGACTTCGACGATCGCGACGTCGTGTCTGCGCGCCACATCGACAAGGGCTCTCCGCCGGTCCTCCGTCATCAGGACGGCTGTTGGGTTGGCGAGGTTCGGCTGCAGGGTGATCGCGCGGATCTGGTCGCGGCTGCAGGCCTCGTCCAAAGCCTCGGGCAGCATGCCGTCGGCATCGGCAGGTATCGCGCGAACCCGGATGCCGAGATAATCCGCGAGCGGGCGGACGACGTGGTAGCAGACCTCTTCGACAGCGAGGATCGCGCCTGGACCGACCGCAGTCATGAGCGCCATCGTGAAGGCGGAGGAGGAGCCGTTGGTCAAGAGCACGTTCTGAGGCGAAACATGCACGCCAAGGGTGGCGAGCCACGCGCTCGCGGCGTCATTGTGTCGGGGAAAGATCGTGTTTGGTCGAAACGACAGGACGGAGGCGGGTGTGACGACGTCACCGAGCCGGCGAAGCGCCGTCTTCATATGCTCGAGCTGCATGGTGGTGCAGACGGGCGTAACGATGGAAAGGTCGATCACATCAGCGTGGCCTTCGGCCATATAGGGCGGCTGGAACGATGGTCCGCTCGGCTTGACGTAGGTGCCGCGACCCACCTCGCCCGACACGAGACCGCGCCGGGCGAGAATGTCATAGGCCTTGCTGACAGTCTGGATGGAAAGCTTCAGATCATAGGCGAGGTCCCGGTGTGCCGGCAGTTTCTCATTCGGCGCAAGGCGGCCGTTCTTGATCGCGGCGGAAAACTGGTCTGCCAGGGAAATATAGGCCGGGCGCCGCAGCGCGCCGGCATCGGGTTGCCATTTTGTCATGCATTTTTCTGGCTCAAATGCAGGACAATTTCAAGAGCGCGTTGCAGCGGTCACTGCGCCGCGCCAAGCGCAAACCGTTCAGGCAAGCCTCGACATCCAGAAAGCCGCCATCGCGATCTCAGGTGGCGACCCTTCGTGCACCAAGGGAGAAGGCATCGGCGGCAAGGTCGGTGATATGTTCCGCGATCGGGATCGCGGACGTTGCCGCGGGCGACGGGGCATTGCAGATGTGGATCGTTCGGGCCGAACTGCGGATCAGGAAATCGTGCACGAGCGTACCGTCGCGCATCACCGCCTGCGCCCTGATCCCGGGCGGGTGCGGAAGGAGATCGGCGAGTGTCAGCGAAGGGCAGTAGCGCTGGCAGGCCTTCAGGTAGCGGCGACGAAAGGCGGAATTTGCCGCTTCCTTGAGACCGGACGAGAGGTTTGCCCGCAGCGTGCGCCAGAAGCCCGGGAAGCGCGCCATATCGCTGACGTCGCCGAAATCGACGGCAAGCTTGCCGTAGCCCTCGCGCGCCAGGGAGAGCACGGCGTTCGGACCTACGGTGACGTAGCCGCCGATCATGCGGGTGAGATGGATACCGAGGAAGGGCAGGGCCGGGTCTGGCACGGGGTAGATGAGGTGCCGCACCACCTGGTCGTGGCGCGGGGCAAGGCGGAAATATTCGCCCTTGAAGGGCACGATTGCGAAATCGTCGCCAAGCCCGCACAGGGCCGCGAGCCTGTCCGCCATCAGGCCGGCGCAGACGACGAGATGGCGGGTGATGCGCACGCTGCCATCCGCAAGCGTGAGGCGCACGTCGTTCGCCCGTTCCTCAATGTGGCGGACCTCGGCGCCCAGGGTCACCTGCCCGCCACGCTCGCCGACGATCGCAGCCATCCGGCGCACGATCGCACCGTAGTCGGCGATACCGGTCGCGGGGCTCAGCAACGCGCCGAGCCCGACGATATTGGGTTCGATCTCCCGTAGCTCCGCCGGACTGACGCGCCTGACATCGAGGCCGTTCGTCGTCGCGCGCGCCTCGAGCGCCGCGAGGCGCTCCATCTCGACGGGCGCGGTCGCCACCAGGAGTTTGCCCGGCTGTTCGTGCGCGATGCCATGCTCGGCGGAAAACCGCAGCGTGGCGGCAAGGCCGCGACGGCAGAATTCCGCCTTCAGGCTGCCCGGCGCATAATAGATGCCGGCATGGATGACGCCGCTGTTGCGCCCCGTCTGGTGCAGAGCAAGGCTTCCCTCCTTCTCCAGCACTTCGAGCGAAAGGCCGGGAAAGCGGCTGAGCAATTCGTGGGCCGTCGCGATGCCGACGATGCCGCCGCCGATGATGGTGATGTCGGTCAAGAGCGTCTCCCTGGCTTGGGCGGCGTTGTCGCCGCCCGCCTCTCCATGCTTCAGGCGATCGGCCGGATCTTCTGGTCGCCGTTGCGGCGTTCCCAATCGGCCCATTCGTCATGCGCATTGGGATCGCGCAGGATGGTCGGCTCCGAAAGGGCGAAGTCGGCGATGATATCCTTGCGCAGGCACACGACGCCCTTGTGCTTCAGGGCATAGTCGAGGAAACGGTCGAGCGAGCGCACGCGAAAAGGCCGGCCCTGCACCCGGTCGTGCGTGGAGATCGACATCATGCGCCGCCGCGTCGCAGCCTCCTCGTAGAGCACGTCGAACTCGTCTTTCAGCTGCCGCTCGTATTCCGTGTTGGTGAACTTGTAGCCCTCGAACTGCACGATGTCATTAAGGGTCAGCGAATAGGGCACCACGGCAAAATCCTTGCCGCGAACGGGGATGAGGAAAGGCTCGTCCCGGCTGACATCGTCGATGTGGTAGCGGAAACCCTCGTCCTGCAGGATTTTCAGCGTGTTCACCGTGCCGCGCATGGCCGCGCCGTTGTAGCCGACGGGGGCGACGCCGGTGGCCCGCTTGATCGAGTCGACGTTGTCGCGGATGAATTTTCGCTCTTCGGGCTCCTGGAGATCGACCTGGAGGATCCAGTCGCGCCCGTGCGCGGCGGCCTCGTGACCGCGCTCGACGATCTCGCGCGCGACGGCGGGACTACGGTCGACGGCGGAGCCGACCATGTGCGAGGTCACCTTGACGCCGTGTTTGTCCCAGAGATCGAGCATGCGCTGGATGCCTTCGACATAACCGTAGCGATACCAGCTCTTCGTCGGGAAATCCGGATAGGCGGGGTCCATGTCGATGAAGCCGGAGAAGGGGCCGCCGGGGCCATAGGGCGCTTCACCGCCGGCCTCGAACTGCATGGAAATGGAAATCACGAGCCGGATGTCGTCCGGCCAAAAGGTTTTGGTCATCTTGCTCTCCATGGGATAGGGGGCGGGCGCACCGAACGCCCGCCGGAAGGATCAGTTGACGCCCCAGATCTTCTTGTAGGCGTCGCGGTAGCCGTTGTTCGGATCGAAGGTGAAACGCGCGCCGCCGTCCTCCTTGACGTTTTCAGGCAGGAAGAGATGCACCGGCACGACGTAGCCGGAATCCTTCTCACCGGCGAAGGCGCGGTTCAGTTCGTCGACGGCCTGCCAGCCGTGCAGCGACAGGGGCTCGGCGACCGTGCCCGTCTGGAAGTAGTTCTGCTGGATGCGCTGGAAGGCGGCTTCCGAACCGTCACCGGCCGAGACGTTGCGCGGGAAACCATCCGCCGCCTTGCCGGCGGATTGCAGGGCCGATGCCATGAAGTCGATCGGCAGGTCGTTGATCGTCAGCGAATAGGTCCATTCGTCACCGAACCTCTGAAGCAGCGCATTGGTGAGTGGCGGCATGCGGGTGGAGGCTTCGGCGAGCGGCGTGTCCTCGATCGTCAGGAGCTTGCAGGTGGTGCAGGCGCGGATCACCTCGGCCATGGCGTCGGATTTGGCGATGGCGATATCGTAGATGCTGTCGGTGAAGATCACGACATTGGCCTTGCCGTCGCTGTCCGCCACGACGAAGGAGGCCGCCGCCTTGGAAATCTCCAGCGGATCGGTGGTGATGTTGGTGAAGACGGCGTGTTTGTCGGAGGGCCCTGTCGTCGCCGTGGCGTGCCAGCCGACGATCTTGATGCCGGCGGCCGCCGCCTGCTTGATCGCCTCGGCCTGTTCGTTGGCATCGACGGAACCGAGCACGATGCCGTCGGGCGAAAGCGCGATCGCCTGTTGCAGGGCCGCGGAGCGGCCGGAGACCGTGCCCTGGCCGTCAAGAACCCTGACCGTCCAGCCGATGGCTGCGGCCGCCTCCTCGACACCCTTGGAGACACCGAGCACGCCGCCATTGCGCAGGTCCGCCGCGACATAGACTATCGACTTGTCCTTCTCTGCGCGCGGCCCCGTCGTCGGCCCGGTCCAGGCGGGGTTGGGTTTGGTGATCTCGGCGATATAGGTCTTGGCGTCCGCGACGGCATCGGCCAGGGCAGCCTTGGCGGCGAGCGTTGCAAGCAGCGCAAGCGCGGTCGTCTGAAGCAGTCTTTTCATGTCTTCTCTCCTCCTTGAAGACGGTTTCACGATTTCGGGGTGGGGCGACGCGCGTGGCGCACCGAGCCGCGACGGCGCTGGGCGTAGCCGGCAATGCCGATCGCCACGAGCAGGGTCGCGCCGTTGAACAGGGGCTCGACATAGAAGGCGCCGCCCATCTGCTGGATGCCGGAAATACCGACGGCGAGGATGACGACGCCGATCATCGTGCCCCAGACATTGACGCGGCCGGGCTTGATGGTCGTGGAGCCCAGGAACGCGCCGACAAGGGCGGGCAGCAGGAATTCGAGGCCGACGCTCGCCTGTCCGATACGCAGCTTTGCTGCGAGCACCACGCCGGCAAAGGCGCCGATGAGGCCGGAGGCAACGAAGGCGCCGATGACGAAGCGGCGGGTACGGATGCCGTTCAGCTCCGCCGCGCGGGAATTCGCGCCGATGGCATAGAGATAGCGGCCGATCGGCAGGTAATCGGAAACCAGCCACAGCGCCACCGCGATGGCGAGCACATAGAAGGCGGCGATCGGCAGGCCGAAGAGCTGGGTCGTATAGAGGGCGGTGAAGGCGGGCGGCAGAAGGCCGATGACCTGACGTCCCTCGGTGTGCCAGAGCGCGGCGGCATAGATCAGCGTACCGGTGCCGAGCGTCGCGATGAAGCTGTCGATTTGCGCGACCTCGACGAGCAGTCCGTTGACGAGCCCGAGCAGGCAGCCGCCGGCAAGCACGATCAGCACCGCGACGGACCAGTGCAGGCCGTAGACCGTCTGCAGGCTGATGGCGAGCACATGCCAGATGACGATGCCATAGCCGACGGTAAGGTCGATGCGGCCGGTCATCATCGGGATCATCGCGGCCAGTGACAGCAGGGCGATCACCGCCTTCTCGCCGAGCACGGACCGAAGGTTCAGCACTGTCGGAAAGGTATCCGGCAGGAGCAGCGAAAAGACCAGGATGAGCAGGAGCGTCAGGAGCGGCAGGCCGTAGACCGGCAGCAGGCGCACGAGGCGGGCGCCGCCGGCAAGGCTCGCGAGTTCCGAGCGCGTCGGCTCCAGGGCGTTTGAACGTAGGGACTCCATCAGGCCTCCTCCTGCCTTGAAATCGGTTCCAGGGATGCGGTGTTGAGCAGGGTCTCGACCGTGAGATCGTCGCCTGAAAGTTCGGCGCTGACGCGCCCGTTGCGGAAGACCAGCGCGCGGTGGCTGATGCCCGCGACCTCCTCGAAATCCGTCGAGATCAGCAGCACCGCGAGGCCCCGCGCGAGCGCCTCGGCAAGCAGCGCATAGATATCGGCCTTCGAGCCGACATCGACGCCGGCGGTCGGATCCTCGAGGATCAGCACCTGGGCGCCGATCTGCATCCAGCGGGCCATGACGACCTTCTGCTGGTTGCCGCCGGAAAGCGTTTCGATCGCCGCGGCGGGATCGTTGGGGCGAATGTCGAAGGTCCGGCCGATGGCGGCGGTCGCCTTCGCCTCCGTGTCAGGACGGGCGAAACCGGCAAGACGCCGCCCGGTGAGCGCCGGATTGAGAAAGAGGTTTTCCTGCACCGAAAGGCCGCGCGCCACAGATTCCGCGTTGCGGTCGCCCGCCACCATGGCGATGCCCGCGCGGATCGCGGCCTGCGGATGCCGGCCTGTAAGCATCTGCCCGCCGCCCAGCAGAGCCTTGCCTGAATGGATGGCGCAACGGCCGAACAACGCCTGACCGATCGCGTCCTGGCCGGCCCCCCGCAGGCCGACGAGGCCAAGCACTTCACCACGCCGAAGCGTGAGCGACACCGGCCCGACATCGCCGGCGACGAGATTTTCCAGCGTCAGCGCGACAGGGGCATCGACCGCGACCGGCGGGCGCACAAAGACGTCCTTCAACCGGCCGCCGATGATAAGCTCGATCAGGCGGCCACCATCGAGCCTGCCGATCGGTTCGTCGGCGACGAGGTAACCATCGCGCAGCACGACGACGCGGTCAGCGATGGCGAAAACCTCGTCCAGCCGGTGCGAGACATAGATGATGGCCACGCCGCGGGCGCGAAGCCGCATCAATACGCCATGCAGCATGTCGACATCCGACTGCGGCAGGCTGGCCGTCGGCTCGTCGAGCACGAGGAGTTGCGCGTCCCGCGCGAGGGCCCGGGCGATGGCGACGAGGGATTTTTCCGTGCGCGTCAGATCCTGGATCCGCGCGTCCGGATCGATCTCTTCGGAGACAAGCGCAAGCGCCGCCGCCGCGCGGCGTCGTGCGCCCTGCCAGTCGATGAGGCCGAAGCGGCGCGGATAGCGGCCGTGCATCAGGCACATGTTTTCCGCGACCGTCATCCATTCGACAAGACCGAGATCCTGATGGATGAAGGCGATGCCGGGATGCCCCTCGCGCGGATCGAAAGGCGCGCCACGGAAGCGGAATGAGCCGGTATCGGCGGCATACACCCCGGCGAGCATCTTGATCAGCGTCGATTTGCCGGCGCCGTTCTCGCCGAGCAATGCAAGGATCTCGCCTGTCCTGACGGAAAAGCCGACGCCGCTGACCGCCTGCGTGCCGCCGAAACGCTTGCTCAGCCCATCGATCGACAAGACGGCGTCGGCCGCCGCCCATGCGTCGGTAAGTGCAATGGTCATGATCTTCCTCCCGCGCAACGTCGCTTCAGCTTTGTCCGTTTTTCGACGCTACGAGAGCAAAGTGCCAAAATCGGACTTGTCCTGCATTCGATAATCGGCCATTTTTATGCGATAATCGGCCAATCGGACGGAGGCGCGGCATGGCAGGGAAGGGAAGCGGCGAACGGTACTTCGAGGTTTCGACCGGCATGGTCAGCCATGCGCGGGCCTTTGGTCCGGGGCGCTTCGATTTTGCCAGCGAAGGAGAGGCGGGCGGGCAGCTCGTGCGGTGCACGACGGGGGAGCTCGAGCTTTTCGGGCATGCCGGCGAATGGATCATACCGGCGGACCATATGGTCTACATTCCACCATCCCGCATGTTTCGCCTGCGCGCCAGAATCCCGTCGGCCGGCGTCGTCGCGAAATTCTGCGCCAGGGAAGTCGCGTGGCTGCACAACGGTTGCTGGGTTGGCGCCGTCGGTGATTTCGCCGGCGGCATGATAGACTATGCCCTGCACTGGAGCGCGGAAGCAGCTGCCCGCGACAAGAGGGCGCGCTGTTTCTTCGTGACGCTGGGCGAGATGCTGCCGGACTGGTTCCGCCATGAGCGTATCCTGTGGACACCCTATGCGGAAAACTCCTCGATCCAGAAGGTGATCGATTTCGCGACCCGCCGCGGGCCGGGTGTCACGCTACCCGAGGTCGCCGATCATGCCGGCATGTCGGAGCGCACGCTGCGTCGCCATCTCCAGGCCGAGCTCGGCCAGAGCTGGCGCGAGTTCATCCGCGAGATGCGGATGAACCGGGCGATGGAGCTACTTCGAAAGGAGGGCCGCTCGATTACGGAGACCGCCTTCGAGGTAGGATTTTCCTCCAGCTCGGCCTTCTCGAGTGCATTCTTCAGCTATGTCGGCAAGACACCGTCCGTCTATGCAAAGGCGTTCAACCGGAATTCGGACCGCGGAGCCGAAGCGCCTGTTTCTGTTCAATAAGCATGCGTATACCATCCCATGCATCGGTCACGCCCTCCACACGGCCAGTTCCGTGCGCGCCGATTGCGCTATAGGCCGGAAGGCGAAACGAGGCCTTCAGAGTGTCAGAGGGGAATTGCTGCCGAGCTTGAACTCAACCGTGACGAAAACGAGATCTTCCGTCCCGATGTTTTCAAGATCGTGGATCATCGATTCACCGCTATTGAAGCTGAAGTGTTTCGTATCGCCGGCGGCATAGACTGCCTCGGCGATGCGTCCGTCGCCGTAGTGGCTGCGAGCACGTCCCGCTGTCAGAGCGGTCCAGAAATAGTTGAGGACGTGGCGGTGGAACTTCAGCCGCTCGCCCGGCGCAATGTGAAGGTGCCAAACGCGCAAGGTATCCGTCTCGGAAACGAGTTTACTGCCCACGCGGCCATTTTGCTGGCTGGCGGCAAGTTCTTCGACCAGGGCTTCCGGCCAGTCGGCAAAGGTGTTCTGCATGTTCGGTTCCTTTTAGCGTTGAAGAGGGGGAATGAGACGCTTGGCCTGGAGCTGACCGATCTTTTCGATCAGGGTCGCCTCGGTCGAGCGGATGTCATGGCAGCCGTGAATACGAAGCTTGGTGAGATCGGAGACGACGTCGAAACCCGTGTGGAAGACCCAGTCGCCGAAACTCCAGGGAATGGCGTCCTCGTACCGCGTTGAATTGAGGGCGTAGCGCTGCGTCATTGCCGACCAGAGCGGAGCCTTGTCACGCATATGGTCGACCAGCCGGATCGAGAGCGGAGGGCCGATATCGAGGCCATAGTGGTCCGCAAGGCTCGCCCAGAGCTGCTCCCAGCGGAAGAGATCGCCATTCGTCACGTTGTAGGCCTGGCCGGCGGCGATCGGAGCCGTTGCGGCCCATATGCTGACCCGCGCCAGAAGATCGGCGTCGGTCGCCTGCATCAGCACACGGTATCCGGCAGGCGAGCCCGGAAAGCGGAAAGGCACGGAAAGTTCGCGGCAGAGCGCCGCATAGGCGCCGATTACCATGGCAAGGTTCAGCGACTTGCCGGCAATGGCGCCGAGCACGATGTCCGGCCGCAGCAAGGCAAAGGTCCAGCCTTGGCGGGCGCAGTGGCTGGCAAGGGTATCCTCGAGATCGTAGTAGAAGTTTGGCGGCATATGGCGTGGATCGTCTTCGCGCATCGGCGTCTTGACCGGGCCGAGATGCAGGCCATACACCTTGCCGCCCTGGAAGAGCACCACCCTTTCGACTGGCGCATCGACGATGGCCAGAGCCTCCAGCAGGTTTGCCAGCATCGCCGCGTTGCGGCGCGCCTCCTCGGCAAGGTCGCGGTCGGGGACATAGGCCGCGTAGAAGACGTGCGTGATCCCGGAAAGAGCGCTCCGGTGGGCAAGAACGGCCGCCCGGTCCGTCAGGTCCGCTTCGAGCCAGGTGACGCCCGACATGAAGGGAGGCGCACCGTTTCGGGCGGCACCGACAACGTCCCAATCGGAACAGGTTTCGAGATATCGGATGACGGCGTGGCCGATCACGCCACTGGCGCCGACGACAAGGGCCTTCTTCGACATGCATTTCCTCCAAGGCAATACTGCCGTTGGCAGTGCAGGTTCCGTGCCAACTCCTTCGCCGCCGGAAAATGAGGGCGCGCCGCGGCCAGCGCTGTCGCAGCGCGACACTCCTGCGACACAGTCCGTGTTGCAGGGGGCGGTGAGCCCATATGAGCGACATGTGAAATGGCGAAGACCGCTTCCGCATGGTATTGGGGATCAAGAGGAAGGCTGTTGACGCCGCGAACAGGAAGCTGACAATCCGCGCGTGAGGCGCAAGGCTCGCAAGATACCTGTTGCGCGCGTCGGGAGGACGTTCATGAGCGCCACAACGAACCATTCGAAGACGATCATCTCGGCGATTGGCCAATCCGGCAGGCTACACGGTGCCAACCAGCCGCACCTGTCACGCGTCGTCGCTTCCTGGGAACGGTGTGTCGAACGCTATGGCCTCGACCCCTACAGGGTGGCCTTTCCGACCATCGTCACCCAGAACGAGCTGAAGAGCTATCAGGAACAGGTGGAAGACCTGATTGCGGTGGCGATGCCGGAGGTGGAGCGTCTTTTCACCCGCTTCGTCGCACATGACTACATCGTTTCGCTAACAGATGGGCGCGGTGTCACAGTGCTGTTCCGTTCGCAAAATCCGTCCGGGGGAAAATGCGCCGATTCCGGCCTGATCCTCGGGGCAATCTGGTCGGAAGAATTGCAGGGCACCAACGGGATCGGCACCTGTCTTGCGGAGGCCAAGCCGGTGTCCATCGTCATGGACAACCATTTCGACGAGCGGCTGGTAGACTTCAGCTGCACGGTGGCGCCTATCTTCGGGGGCGGCGGCAAGGTGGCGGCCGCGCTCAATCTCAGCACGGGCCGGCCGAGCGATCATTCCGTGCAGGCGATCGTCAGCGAGGTCGTGCGCCGTGCAGCGCGACGGATCGAGAACCGTTTCTTTGCCCGGCGAAATACGGGGCGGGAGCTCTTGCGCGTCTCGCAATACGAAGATTTTTCCGATGTCGGCGACGAGATGCGCATGGCGCTCGATCCGTCCGGGCGCATCGTCGACGCGACCCCGGATGTCCTGCGCTTCATGTCGCGCAAGAACACGGCGCTGATCGGACAGTCCCTGATGGATGTCACCGGGGCGGGCCGCAACGTCTTTTCGAGCGGCGACTCGGCAGCGATCGAGGTGAATGGCAACCGGTTCTTCATCCGCCTCGCCGATAGCGACAAGCGGCCGGCGCTCGCCGCGACATCTTCGCGTGTCCTTCCCAAGACGGCTTCAGCGACGCCGGATCTGAAGGTGCTGGTCGGCGACGATCCGGCGATCATGCTGCAGGTCGCGCGCATGCAGAAACTCGTCGACCGCCGTTTACCGGTTCTGTTGCAGGGTGAGACGGGCGCGGGCAAGACGGCACTCGCCAAGGCGCTGCATCAGGCGGGCGCCTGGTCGAAAGGGCCTTTCGTGTCGATCAACTGCGCGGCTATTCCGCCGGAACTGATCGAGAGTGAGCTGTTCGGTTATCGCCCCGGCGCCTTTACGGGAGCATCCCGACATGGATCGAAGGGCAGGATCGCCGAGGCGGATGGCGGCACGCTCTTCCTCGACGAGATCGGCGACATGCCGCTTGCGCTCCAGACGCGCCTCTTGCAGGTGCTGTCCGATGGCGAGTTCGTCGCCGTTGGCGCAACGGAGCAGACGAGGGTGCAGTTCTCGCTCATCTCGGCGAGCCTGCACGATATCCCGAAACTCGTTGACGAGGGACGGTTCCGCCAGGATTTGTTCTTCCGTCTCAGCGGTGCGACCTTGAGCGTTCCGCCGCTCCGGGCCCGTTCAGACAAACATGCCGTGGTGGAACGCTTCCTGCTGCGTGAGGCAGCCGAAGCCGGCATTCCCGATGCAAACATCGATCCGGCCGTTCTGAAGATCCTGCTCGCCTATCCCTGGCCCGGCAACATCCGGGAACTCAAGCATGTGGCGCGTTTCGCGGCAACGCTGGCCGAAACGGCGACAATTTCCGTGCGCGACCTGCCGCCGCCCTTCAATGCCAACGGCACAGGGGCCGTTGACGCGGCTGGCGATGAGCGTCGGATCATCGAGCTTGCGTTGCAGCAGAGCGGCTGGAACGTAAAACTGACCGCCCAGCGGCTCGGCATTTCGCGCGCGACGCTGCACCGCCGGATTGCGGCACTCGGTCTCATCCGCATGGCCTCGGCTCCCTAGGCGTGTCGCAGCTGCGACACGCCGCTGTTTCTTCCGCTTTTGCCTGCGACACGGGAAATTCCAATAAGTTATTGAAATAAAATAGTTTTCCAATTTGGCACGGTTCCTGCTGTGTTTCTTGCGAGGCTGGCGATCATCGTCAGGCAAGCAAGGAGGAGCATCCGATGTCGAACAATGAAAACACCACAGTCCACGGCCGCGTTGCAGGCAAGGTGGCGATCGTGACCGGGGGTGCGCTCGGTATGGGGCGCGCGTTCTCGCTGCGGCTGGCGGCGGAAGGCGCGACGGTCATCGTAACCGATATCAACCGGGAAGACGGCGAGAAGGTGGTCGCCGAGATCGCGGCGGCCGGCGGCAAGGCGGAATTCCATGTCCTCGACGTTGCCTCGGAAACCGATTGGGCAAAACTGCGGGAGACGATCGAGGCACGTTTCGGTAAGGTCGACATCCTCGTCAACAACGCTGGCATCTATCTCTCGGGCACGACGGAGAACACGGACGGCGCCGCCTGGGACAAGACCTTCTCCATCAATGCCAAGGGCGTCTTCCTTGGCTCGCGCGCGGCCATTCCGCTGATGCGCAAAGCCGGCGGAGGCTCGATCATCAACATCAGCTCGAACTGGGGCATTGTCGGCTTTCCCGACGCCGTCGCATATGTTGCCTCGAAGGGCGCCGTCCGCCTCCTAACCAAGGCGACGGCGACGGAAGTGGCCAAGGACGGCATCCGCGTCAACTCCGTGCATCCGAGCCTGACGATCACGCATCTGTCGAAGGATATCGTCACCGATCCGGTCGCCACCAAGGCGCTGCTCGGGCCCTCTCTGCTCGGCCGCCCGGCCAAGGCGGAGGAGATCGCCAATGGCGTGTTGTTCCTCGCCTCGGATGAATCTTCTTACATGACCGGCAGCGAACTGGTCATCGACGGCGGCTACCTCGCAAGCTGATCCATCAAGGCGCAGCGGAGGTCTGCCATGAACCAGTTACTGGTGGAGGCGCGGGGCGTCTCCAAATCCTTCGACGGGGTGCCCGCTCTCGTCAACGGCGAGATCACGCTGGCGGCCGGGGAAGTGCTTGCACTGTGCGGTGGCAACGGCGCGGGCAAATCAACCTTCCTCAACATCCTGATGGGCCTTCTCCAGCGGGATGACGGGAGCATCAGCGTGCATGGCCGGGAGGTCAATTTCCGCTCTCCGGCGGAGGCCTTGCAGGAAAGCATCGCCATCATCACGCAGGAGCTTTCGCCCGTGCCCGACATGACCGCGTCCGAGAACATCTTTCTCGGACGCGAGCCCCGCCGGGGCGGTCTCGTTGATCATGCAGCGATGTTGCGGTCGGCGCGCCAACTCCTGGCCGAGCTCCACTTCGACGTCGACGCCGCGAAGAAGATGGCGCAGCTTTCGCTCGCCCAGACCCAACTCGTCGAGATTGCGCGTGCGATCAGCCGCAATGCACGCATCCTCATCATGGACGAGCCGACGTCGGCGATCGGTGAACACGAGACAAAAATCCTGTTCGACGCCATCCGGCGTCTCACGGCCAGTGGTGTCGGCGTCATCTATGTCAGCCACCGTTTGGAGGAATTGTTCGAGATCGCCGATCGCTACACGATCTTCCGCGATGGCCGCTACATCACCAGTGGCGCAATGGCCGATATTGACCGCCGGCATCTGGTGGAACTCATCGTTGGCCACGACTTGCCGGCACGCAGCGACATCGCGGCTGCCAAGGAGGAAGACGCGCCGATCCTGCTCGATGTGGAGGGCCTCACGCATCGCCATCAGTTCCAGAATATCAGCCTGCAACTGCGCGCCGGCGACATAACCGGCCTTTACGGGCTGATGGGGTCGGGCCGGAGTGAATTCCTCAATGCCGTCTACGGCATCGGCGCGCGCAGCGACGGCGTGGTCAAGCTCTGTGGAACCGTCCTGCCGGCCCAGCGCCCTGACATCGCGATTGCGAATGGTCTTGCGATGGTGACCGAGGACCGCAAAGAGACCGGGCTTAATCTCGAGGCCTCCATTCGGCACAACATTTCGATGCCGGTGCTCGGTGGGCTGGCGCGCTTCGGCATGATCGCGCGCGGACGGGAGAAGACGCTGAGCGCCGGCCTGATGCGCCGTCTTTCCGTGCGCGCCGCCGGTGACGGCCTCAAGGCCGGGGCGCTCAGCGGTGGCAACCAGCAAAAGGTCGTGGTGGCGCGGTGTCTCGCCTCCCATCCCAAGGTGCTGATCTGCGATGAGCCGACCCGCGGCATCGACGAGGGCGCCAAGCAGGAGATCTACCAGCTCCTGCGCGATTTCGCGGCGGATGGCGGGGCAGTGCTCGTCTGCTCTTCCGAGGCGCCGGAATTGCTGCAGCTCTGCGGCAGCATCGCGATTTTCAAGAAAGGCCGGCTGAAGCGTTTCGTTCGCGCAGCCCAATCCGACCTGCGAACGCTCTTGCACGAAGCATCCCTGAGCGTCGGCTTCAAGGGGGAGGAGACCACCCATGAACAGTCAAACCATCCGTAAGGCGGGCGATCCCGCTGCATTCCAGTTTTCGAGCATCGCCCGCAACGTCCTGCACAATCAGGGTATCCTGATCGTCTTCCTGCTGTTGTGCATAGGGCTCAGCCTGTCCAGCGAGTTCTTCCTGACCTGGAACAACTGGACGAACATTATCCGGCAGACGGCGATCAACGGCATCCTGGCGATCGGTGTCACCTATGTCATCCTGGCGGGCGGCATCGACCTGTCGGTCGGCTCAGTCATGGCGCTGTGCGGCGCGGTGGCGGCGAGTTTTGCCGTGACGCCCGACAATGCCTTCATCGGTGTCGCGCTGGTGGCGAGCGTTGCCACCGGTTTCCTCGCGGGCCTCGTCAATGGCACGGTCACCGCCTATCTGCGCGTACCCTCTTTCGTGGTGACGCTCGGCATGCTGAGCGCCGCGCGCGGCCTCACCTTCATTTACACGGACGGGCGGCCGATTTCGAATCTTTCGCCGGAATTCCTGTGGTTCGGCAATGGCGCGGTGCTGGGCATACCGGTTCCGATCGTGGCGCTCACCCTCGTCTTCGCGGTGTGCTGGTTCGTGCTGCGCTATACCGTCTTCGGACGCCATGTCTATGCCGTCGGCGGCAACGAACGGGCGGCGATCACCAATGGCGTCAGGACCCGCCGTGTCACCGCGCTCACCTACATTGTATCGGGCGTGCTCGCCTCGCTGGCCGGCGTCATCCTGACGGCCCGCTCCACCGCGGCCCTACCGCAGGCCGGCATCGCCTATGAACTTGATGCCATCGCGGCTGTCGTTATCGGCGGTACCAGCCTTTCCGGCGGCAAGGGAACCCTCATCGGTACGGTGTTCGGCGCCCTGATCATCGGCACGATCAACAACGGCTTGGATCTACTGGGAATCTCTTCCTATTACCAACAGGTCGTCAAGGGCCTGATCATCGTCGGCGCCGTGCTGCTCGACGTTGGCCGCCGCCGCTAATTCCCCTTTCAACCCAACACAGAACCTCGGGAGGATATGTCTGTGAAACTGAAACTCACTCTCATGGCGGCGGCGCTGACGCTGCTGTCTTCGAATGCCGCCTGGTCGCAATACCGTATCGCGCTGATGCCCTTCGGGCTGCCGGAATACATGTCGACCTTCGTCAACGAAATCGAACAGCACCCGCTCGTCAAGGACGGCACGGTCAAGATCACGGTGCTCGATGGACGTTTCGACGCTTCAGTGCAGAGCAACCAGATGGACACGTTAATTACCCAGCGCGTCGACGCCATCATCTTCTCGCCGATCGATGCCGATGCGGCGGCGGCCCCCGTCGGTCGCGCCGCCGCGGCTGGCATCCCTGTCGTCGGAGCCGTCACCAAGGCAAATTCCGACCAGATGTTCGCCTATATCGGAACGAATGACGTGGACGGTGGCCGCATCATCGCCGAGCACATGGCAAGCGAGCTGAAGGCCAAGGGCAATGTCGTCATCCTGGAAGGGCCGATCGGCAATTCGCCCCAGCTCCTGCGTCGCCAGGGTATCGACGGCGTGCTGGAAAAGAACCCCGACTTGAAGCTGCTTGCCGCGAAGACGGCCAATTGGTCTCGCGCAGAAGGTCTAGCTGTCATGGAGAACTGGCTCTCGCTCTATGGCGATGCCGTCAACGGCGTGATCGCCGAGAACGACGAAATGGCGCTCGGCGCCATCCAGGCGATCGAGGGCAAGGGACTCAGCACAGCCAATGTGAAGGTGGTGGCGATCGACGGCATCCAGGACGGTATCCGCGCCGTGAAATCGAACGGTCTCTTCACGCTCTACAAGTCCGCTCATCACGAGGGGCAGGGTGCACTCGATCTCGCGCTGCGCGCCGTCATCGGTGAAAGCTATGAGCCGAAGGCCGATATCTGGCAGTCCGACATGACATGGGCCGGCGGCACGGCCAAGCAATATGATGTGCCGTGGATCGAGGTCACCCCGGCCAATGCAGACAAATTCTTGAAGAATTGAATGCGGCGCGGCCGGGAGAGGGGCCTCTTCCGGCTGAACTCCGGAAAAATCAGGGAGACAAAGGAATGCTGAAGGACAAGGTCATTTTCGTCACCGGCGGGGCCAAGGGCATGGGAGAGGCGCATGCGCGGCTCTTTGCCGAGCGGGGCGCGACGGTGCTGATTACCGACATGGACAGGCGGGGGGAGGAGGTCGCGCAGGATATCGTCGCGGCGGGCGGCAAGGCGCATTTCCGCACCCTTGACGTCACGGACGAGGCGGCCTGGAAAGCCTGCATCGCCTGGGCGATGGAAAACTTCGGCCGGATCGACGGGCTGGTGAACAATGCCGGCATCCTCATCCGCAAGCCCGTACCCGAAATCGACATGGCCGACTGGAACGCGCTCTTCGACATCAACGTCAAAGGCACCTTCCTCGGCTGTAAACACGTGCTGCCCGCCATGCAGGCTGCCGGCGGCGGATCCATCGTCAACGTCTCCTCGATTTCGGGCTACGTTGCGAATATGGAGGGCATGAGCGCCTATTGCGCCACCAAGGGCGCCATCCGCCTGCTGAGCAAGGGCGTCGCCGTGGACTATGCAAAGTTCGGAATTCGCGTCAATTCCGTGCATCCCGGCACGATTTCCACCCCGATGACGGCAGAATTCGAGGCAGACCCAAGCAAACACGCCATGCTGGTGGGTGTCACCGTCATGGGGCGGATCGGCCAGGCGCGGGAGGTTTCCGAGGCCGTGGCTTTCCTCCTGTCTGACGGCGCGTCCTACATGACAGGCTCGGAAATGACTGTCGATGGCGGCTTCACGGCGGTCTGACTGGCTGCAGAAGCGTCGAGGACACCTGGAAAATTCGGGCCGCGAACATACGCCGCCCGTTTTTTTTCGAGACGAGCGAGCCCCGCGTCTGAGGTTTTTCGAACGCAACCCTTACGAGACAAGGGCGCTTAACCGGATCTCGGCGAGATTGCTGACGAGGACCGGAGCACCAGGGTCGGCGGAGAGATTGCCGATGGCACCGTCGCTCCGTCTTCCAGATGCGCAAGAAGCATGTCGACCGCCGCGGCGGCCACCTGATCGAGGTGAAGGTCGACCGCGGTGAGGGGAGGCGTCGCCAGCTTGGCGCGCATGCCGTCATAACGGGTGACGAGGCGAAGGTCTTCCGGAACGCGGCGGCCCACAGCCCGCGCCGCGTCCAGAACGCCGGTTGCGAAGGCATCGACCGGCACACACAGGGCCGAAAGGGAGGGGTCCGCGCGCAGGAGCCGTTCGGCGGCTTCCGCGGCAGCCTGCTCACCACCCCGTTCATCGATGCGGATAGCGACAGGAGAGGCGCCGGCGCGCGACGCGTAGGCGGCTTCCATCTCGATATAGGAATTGCGTCTTTGCTGCCCGGTGATCAGGCCCACGTGACCGTCCCCGGAAAACAGATGGTCGAGCAGAAGCTGCGCCGTCGCACCGCTCTGCAGATCCACGAAGGGGATATCCTCCCGGCCCGGCGGGCGACCGATGCACACGACGTTCACGCCGCGATCGGAAAAGAAATCGAGGACCGGATCGTCGCGTTCGGGCTCCACAACGATCGCGCCGTCCACTTCGAGCGCATCGAGGCTGTCGCGGGGCCCGAGAGGCGGCACGAGGCAAAGGGATATTCCGCGCGAAAACGCCGTAACGGCGGCGGCGGCGGCGATCTCCATCAGAAAGCCCAGCCGGGAAGGGCCAGCGGCCACGGCGAAGGGCATGGAGGAGACAAGCGCGATAGAGCCAGCCCGGCCGGTGCGCAGGCGCTGCGCTCGGTGGTTCGGGCGATAGCCGATCTCCCGGGCGAGCGCCTCGATGCGTTTGCGCGTCTCCGGCTCGACATGGCGCCGGCCACTGAAGGCGTGCGAAACGGTGGTAACGGATACGCCCGCGGCCTTCGCAAGGTCGGCGATTGTCGGTTTTCCCATGGCCCCTCCAGTGCCCCTCGTCCTAGCACGCAAGCGCTCATCACGCAAAACGATTTGCAAAACAAAAATTCCGTGCTACGAAATGCGCCATGCAAAACGATTTGCATAATCGGCTTGAGGAGGCCGGGAGGAGAAAATCATGCAGAATGAATTGAATGGACTGGTCGATCCGGCCGACGAGCGGCTGCCGCTGCGCAGTCTCGCGCTGTTTGGCCTGCAACATGTGCTGGTGATGGCCGCTTCGCCCATCACCGCTGTCTTTCTCGTCAGCAAGGCGCTCGGCTTTAGCGATACGGTGACGGTCTCGCTCATCAGCGCGACCTTCTTTGTCTGCGGCATCGGCTCGATGCTGCAAAGCTTCGGGCCGAAGGGTTTTGGCGCGCGTCTGCCCTTCATCATGGTGCCGGGCGGCGCCCCCATCGCCATCTTCCTTGCCATCGCGCAGCAGACCGACGTGCAGACGGCGGTCGGGGCCGTCATCATGACGGCACTGTTCTACTTTCTTGCCCTGCCGGTCTTCCGCCGGTTGCTGCGCTACTTCCCGCCCATCGTCGTCGGCACCATGCTGCTGCTGGTCTCCGTCAACCTCGTGCGCATCTACGGCGTGACCATCACCGGCAAGCCCGGAACGGAGGGTTTCGCCGCGCCGATCGAGGTCGGCCTCGCCCTTATCACCATCGTTCTCACCATCGTCGCCGCGCGCGTCTTTTCCGGCACGCTCCAGCGGCTCGCCGTCATGCTCGGTCTTGTCGGCGGCTCGCTCGTCGCATTCGCGCTCGGCCATATGGACATGTCCGGCGTGCTTTCCGGCCCCGTGATCGCCGTTCCGCAGCTTTTCCCCTTCGGCATGCCGAAGTTCGATTTCATCGCCGCCATTCCGCTGATCGTCTTCTCGATCATTTCCATGGCGGAGGCGACGGGGCAGACCATCGCGACGGCCGAGATCGTCGGGCGGCGCGGCGACGCACACGCCATCGTTCCGGCGACGATCCGCGGCGATGCGCTGATGTCGCTGGTCGGCGGCCTGTTCGGAACGTCGCTGATCATCACCAGCGGTGAGAATGTCGGTATCGTGCGGGCGACGAACGTCAAGTCGCGCTACGTCACGGCCATGGCGGGGGCGATCCTCGTGGTGATCGCCCTGTTCGCGCCCATCGGGCGCATGGCGACAGCCTTGCCGGAGGCCGTTGTCGGCGGCACGGCGGTGATCGTCTTCTCCATCATCGGCGTCATCGGCATCGACCTGCTGCGCCGCGTCGATCTGCGCGAGCACGGACCGATGTTCACACTGGCCTCCGCACTGTCGATCGGTCTGCTGCCGATCCTGGTGCCCGGCGTTTACAGCCAGTTCCCGCAGTGGATCCAGATGATCCTCGGCAATGGGCTCGCCGCAGGCACCATCACGGCCGTCATCGTCAACGCCTTCTTCTCCCACCACGGCGCCAACCGGAACTCCGCGGAGACGGCGCCTTCCCTGCAATCCACCGCCCAAGGAGCCAGCGAGTGAGCGCGATCCGTGAAAATCTTTCCAGAACCGGCGATCTTCTTCTGCATCCCGGTCAGGTCCTGCTGCCGGAAGGGCCGCGTGCCGGCATGGCGGTGCTCGTGCGCGCCGGGATTTTCCACCGGGTCTATACGGTGGAGGCTGTGGCCCGCGACTATCCGGATCTGATCCCCGTCGACCTGCCAGATCATCTGCTGATGCCCGGCTTCGTCGATGCCCATACGCATCTCACCCAGTCGCTCGGCAAGTCGCTGGTCTTCGGAGAACCCTCCGAAATCTTCCGGCGGATCTGGGTGCCGCTGGAGGGCAGCCTGGACGAGCGTATGGTCTATCTTTCGGCGAAGCTCGCGGCGCTCGAATGCCTGCGCGGCGGCTTCACCACCGCCGTCGATGCCGGCACCCGCTCCGAGGGCCATGTCGGCGCGCTGGTGCGGGCCGCAAGGGAGGTCGGGCTTCGCAGCGTCGTCGGCTTCATCTGCAACGATCTTGGGGGGACCGCCCAGATACCGCAAGCCGATGTCATCCTGCGCCAGGCCGGGGAACATCTGTCGACCTACCGGCAGGACCCGCTGATCCATCCGTCGCTGGCGATCTCCATTCCGGAAGCGGCGAGCGACGGGATGCTGAAGGCGGTATCCGACATGGCGGCGGCGAACGGCGTGGTGTTCCAGACCCATGTCAACGAACATCTCGTCGCCGTCGAGCGTTCGCTTGTGGCGCGGGGGCGCCGGCCGATCGAGCATCTGGGGCATCTCGGCGCCCTCGGCCCTCACGTCCTGCTCGCGCATTCGACGCTCATCACGCCGCATGAACTCAATCTCCTTCAGAAAACCGATACCGCCGTCGCCTACAATCCGGTGGCGAGCCTCTGGAAGGGCAATGCGGTGGCGCCGGCCCTGCAGATGGCCGCGCTCGGCATTCGCTTCGGGCTGGGCACGGACGGAACGCGTGCGGACGGCTTCCGGCTGATGGACGCGGGCGAGGGCCTGCAGCGTGCCGGCTTCGGCCTCGCCACAGGGGATTCGTCCTGCGGCGGCGGCTGGCTCTGGCTCGACCGGGCGACGGCGGGCGCGGCGAACGCCGCCGGCCTCTCCGGCGTGACGGGGGCGATTGCCGACGGCCTTGCGGCCGATTTCCTGCTCGTCGATCTCGACCGGCCCGAATTCACGCCTTCGCACGACCTGATGTGGGAGCTCGTGCGTTACGGCAACCGCGACCAGATCGACGCCGTCTTCACGGCAGGGCAGCTCAGGCTCTGGCAGGGCTGGCCCGTCGACTGGGATGCGCGTGCTCTTCTGGCAGAGGTTCGCGGCGATACGGCAGCGGCCATCGCCAAGGCTCCGATCCAGCGTATCCACCCCGTTTCGCAAGCCCATCGAGGTCTCGGACAGTACCAATGAGCATGAATCTTATCGCCATCCTGGCGGTCGTCACCTTCGTTTCAGCCTTCATCCAGGGATCGCTCGGCATCGGTTTCGCGCTGATCGTGGCGCCTGTCGTCGGCATGCTGAAACCAGAACTCCTGCCCGTCACCCTCCTGTTGCTGATGCTGCCGCTCAACTTGCACGTCGCAGTTCGCGAGCGCGACCATGTCGACTGGTCGGGCGCGACGTGGATCAGCATCGGGCGTTTCGCGGGGACCTTCGCCGGCCTCTGGTTGCTGGCGGCCCTTTCGGTCGACCAGCTCGACCTTGCCGTCGGCATCTTCACCGTGGTTGCCGCAGGCGCCGCGCTGGTCGCCCCGCCTTTCTCGCCGAACAAGCCGAGCGCATTGGGCGTCGGCCTGTTCACGGGTGTCACCGAAACCGCGACCGGCATCGGCGGGCCGCCGCTCGCTCTCCTCTACCAGCATGCCAAAGCGCCCGTCCTGAGGGCGACGGTCGCGCTTTGCTTCTTCGTCGGCGAGATCATGTCGCTGGTGGTGCTGGCCTTTTCGGGGCGCATCGGCTCGGAGCAACTGCTTGCCGCTCTCTACCTGACGCCGCCGGTCCTCCTGGGCAGCGCTGCTTCCCGGCTGGCGCATCACCGCATCGGCGGGCGCGGGCTGCGGCTCGGCGTCCTCGCATTCGCCATCGTGAGCGGATTGTTCCTTATCTTGCGCTGAACCGTTTGACGCCAAGGCTTCGCGCCGGCTCTTCGCCTTCCTTCTCTTTGGAGAGCCCCGGTTTGCCAGCCTCGACGCGGCCAAATCGGTCAGCTTGGATCTGCCCCCATCACCAGACCTTCGATGTCGTGTTTCTGGCTGATCGGCACGAGCTCGTCGACGACGCGGCAGACGAGGTGTTTCCTGGCGATTTCGGGAAGTGCATCGTACCAGTCACGCGTCACCATCATGTCGTGCAGCTCTGCGTGTCCGGCGCCCGGCCTGTCGACCCCAAGCACCATGACGGGCCGCGCAATCGGGGACTGATGTTCGGTGCCCCGATGGACCGTCAGGGCCGAGCGGCACGATATGTCGCCCCGTTGGGGGTATTTGCGCGTGGCGCGCTCCTGGAAACGCCCCCACAGCGCCTTGTCCGGGAACATTTCGTGCTTCCACGCGCGACCGTCATCATATTGCGTTCCCGGCGCCACTTCGAACGGACCCATGTCTTCGGTGACGTCGACACCGGTAAGGTTGAAAGCGAGCGAGGTGATCTGACGGTCGCGATAGGTGTCGACGGGAGAGGGGAAATCGCGGTGCCAGGGCTGGTATTTCGCGCCCTGGAACGGCACGTCGAGGCCGATCTCCACGATCTGGTAGTCCGGTCCGAGCACGTTGGTGCAGACATCCACCACCCATGGATGGACGATGAGGTCGACAAACCCGCGGAAAGCTTGCGGGTGGATTTCGACATACCAACGCCGCGGCCCCCGGCCGACTGCGCCACCGGGCCTTTGGATCGCCTCCCAGAAGGCGGTCATCATGTCCTCGCGCATCGCATCGGCCCATTCCGGGCTGAAAGCACCCTTCAGTCCGATGATGCCGTCTGCCGTCAGCTGCGTCATTTGGGCGGCGATGTCGTAGTCGAATGCCGGTTTCGTGTTCATTCGGTTCTCCTCCCGATTTCCGGCAAGGCTACTGCGACTAATAATTATTAGTCAATGGCCGATTTTTATTAGTTGGTGTAGAAGGACGGGAACGGGGGAAGCATGAGCGGTCGACAGACAACAAAGCGGGTGACCATGATGGATGTCGCAAAGGCGGCAGGCTGCTCGCAGGCCACGGTCTCCGTCGTCCTCAACAACGTGATGGACATCAAGATTTCTCCCGACCTTCGGGCCCGCGTGCTGGATGTCGCGCGAACCCTCGGTTACGGGCTCGCAAGTCCCATACGACGCGCCGGGCTGGAGGATCTGAGAGAAGGCTGCATCGGCTTCATCGTCGACCAGCTCGCGACCACGCCCGAAGCCGTCAACGCCATCGAGGGCGCCCGGCATGCCTCCTGGGAAAAGGACGTGACCATTCTTGTCGCGCAGACGCAGGGGCGGGCCGAGCACGAGCGCAAGGCTCTGGCGCGCCTTCTTCAGGCCGGCGCGCAGGGCATCGTCTATATGTCCGTGTTTACCCGTCGCGTATCGCTCGATCCGGTTTTCGACGACCTTCCCGTGCCGCTGGTTCTGTTGAATTGCTACACCAGCGACAACCGCTTTCCCGCTGTCGTTCCCGATGAAGTGACGGGCGGGCGAATGGCGACGGCGTCTCTCATCCGGAAAGGCCACAGACGCATCGGCACGATTGTCGGAGAGAGCTTCATGGAGGCCGCCCAGGACCGGCTGACCGGCTATCGCGAGGCGCTGGCAGAGGCCGGGCTCGCCTATGACGACCGTCTGGTGGTGGAGGGAAACTGGACGCCGACCTCCGGATACGAGGCGACCCAAAAGCTTCTGTCGCTTCGCGAGCCGCCCTCGGCGATCTTTTGTCAAAACGACAAGATGGCGATGGGGTGTTTCGGTGCGATCAGTGAGGCGGGTTTGCGCATCCCCGGCGACATTTCCGTCGTCGGTTACGATGACGACGAGCTTTCACGCCATCTTCGTCCGCAACTGACGACCCTGGAGCTTCCGCACCGCCCCATGGGCGCCTGGGCCATCGAGCAACTCGCCAGGAAGGCTCGCTCGATGCACCGCGGCACGCATAAAGTCGGATGTACATTCGTCGCCCGGGGCTCGGTCGGTCGCAAATCGCACTGAGCGCGGGTCGCCCCTCATGGCTGGGCTTCATCGTCAAGCCGCAGCCCGCAAACTAGAGGGTCTTCAGGACGTCACCCAGCGCATCCACCACCATGTCGGCATTCTCGCGGGAGAAGACGAGGGGAGGGCGGATTTTCAGGACATTGGCGCGAGGGCCGGAGGCGCTGATAAGGATACGGCGCTCCCGCAGGCCGTTGACGATGCGGGTGGTGAGGGTCGCATCGGGGCTCTTGGCGGCCGCATCGGCGACGATCTCGACGCCAACGAAGAGGCCGGAACCGCGCACGTCGCCGATGGCGCCATAGCGGCCGGAAAGGCTCCTCAGGCCGTCCATCAGGTGGCGGCCGACGTCCAGCGCGCTCTGCTGCAGGCCTTCGGTGCGAATGACATCGAGTACCGCCTTGCCGGCAGCCGCGGCGACGGGGTTACCGCCGAACGTGTTGAAATAGCGCGCCTTCGGGCCGAAATCGGCGACGACCTCCGGCCGCAGCACGATGCCGGCCATGGGGTAGCCGTTGCCCATCGGCTTGCCGATCGTCACCATGTCGGGCGCGACGCCGTGGCGCTCGAAGCCCCACATGGCCTCGCCCGTGCGACCGAAGCCCGGCTGCACCTCGTCGGCGACGAAAAGGCCGCCAGCCTCGCGAATGGCGTCGACTGCCGGCTTCAGGAAGCCGCGGGGTCCAGCGAAGATGCCGTCGCTCGAGAAGATCGTATCGGTGATCAGCATGGCCGGCTTGATGCCATGGCGCTTGAGGTCGGCGATGGCGGCGCGGACATCGCGGCCGAACTTCTCCATCATCTCCTCGGGCGAATGGCGGTAGCTGTCCGGCGCCGGCACGGTGCGGACATGCGGGCCGAGCGTCACGGACTCGCCGAGCGACGGCGAGAATTCGGCGACCGCGCCCGTCAGGCCGTGATAGGCAAGATCCGTGGCAATGATGCCGGTGCCGCCGGTGACGAACCGGGCGATGCGCACGGCAAGATCGTTGGCTTCACTGCCCGTGCAGGTGAACATGGCCTGGCTCAACGTGTCCGGGAAGGTCGCCGTCAGCGTTTCCGCATAGTCGACGATGCCCTCGTGCAGATAACGCGTGTGGGTGTTGAGCACGGCGGTCTGGCGGGTGATCGCCTCCACGACGCGCGGATGGCAATGGCCGAGCGATGCGACATTGTTGTAGGCGTCGAGATAGCGCTCGCCGGCAGCGTCATAGAGGAAGACGCCTTCGCCGCGCACGAGATGGAGCGGCTTTTCGTAGAACAGGCGATAGGCGGGACCGAGCACTTTCTCCCGGCGGGCGATCAGCGCCCGTTCGGCCTCGCTCAGCCGTTCGAAATCCTCGCGCGAAAATGCATTCACCATCGACATGATCAGGCCTCGGTCAGGTTGGGCGCGAGCTGTTTCAGCCCGGCCGCAGTGAGATCGGCAATGTTCTGCAGGCCGCGCCAGGCGGTGGCGTGGTTGCGCATGATGTAAGCCCGGTTTTCCGGGAAAAGGGACGAGCGCCATTCCGCGATGATGATCGACATGGCGAGGCGGCAGCGCATGAGGAGCGGCAGCAGCTCGATCTCGGCAGGCTGCAGGGCGCGCGCCGAGAGGAAGCCGTCGAGAAAGGCGCCGGTGCGGGCCGCCCAGTTCTCGGTCGCCAGGTGATAGGAGATGCCGACGGCGAGGTCGTTGATCAGCGGAGCATGCACCATGTCGCCGAAATCGATGATGCCGACGACATTGGTCGGCTCGGCCGGATCCAGCAGGATGTTGTGCGGATTGAAGTCGTTATGGATGATCTGGCGACGTTCCAGCGCGGCGATGGCCGGCAGCGACCGCTCGAATTCGGCCAGCACGGCTTGCACCTGAGCGCGGCGTTCTTCGGCGACATCGCCGACGACGGCGGCAAGATCCAGCGTGTGGGAAATGTCCCACATCAGCTTTCCCGCCGGCGGGCGACCGTCATAGTGCTCAAGCCCGCGCCCGAGCTCGGCGAGCGCCCGGCCGACATTGCGACTTTGCATTTCCGAGGCCGGCGTGCGGTATTGCAATTCACCGTCGAGGAAGGTGAGCAGGCGCATGATACGCGGACCATCGCCCGTGGACAGCGTGCGGCTCGGCTCGCCCGACACTGTGGGCACCAGCCGCGGCACGGGCACGGCAGGGGCCACGGCTTCGAGATGCAGCAGGGCGCCGTCCTGGAATTCGAGCGCCGCCGGGTCCTCGGCGGGGTTGGCGATTTTCAAAATGAAGTCGGTGCCGTCAGCGCGGGTGAAGAGAAAGGTCTCGTCGCGTTCGCTGGAAAGGCGTTTCACGGCGCCGGCAAGCCCATAGGCCTCGGAGACGGCGGCTTCGGCATCCGCGATCGCGGTCATGCTCCATGTCGCAGACATCGAGTCCGGCTTTTCGGTATCCGGTTTCCTGGCGGCGGGCGCGGGTTCCGTCATGTCTACTCCGTTCTGGCGGTCTCCCGCGGGACATCGAGAATGGCTAAGGCACTGTTGATGGCCCGTCGGCCAGCATTGCAACGCCAGTCCCTTTCTCCGAGAATACCCATGGCGCCAGTCATACTTGAAACACGTCAAAAAAGATGCATCAAGTATCTTCCTATTCGATTTTGCGGATCAGTTCCATGCCCGAATTCGCCACACTGGAATATGAGAACCTCAACAGCGTGGTCTATGCAGCGCTTTGCGATGCGCTGATGCAGGGTCGCTTCCAGCCCGGCGACCGGCTCAAGATCCGCGATCTCGCCGAGCAGTTCGGCACCAGCGTCACGCCGATCCGCGATGCGATCCTGCGCCTTGCCAATGACGAGGCCATCACCTTCCGCTCGCCGCGCGACATTCGCGTTTCCGGCCTCAGCGAAAGCCGCTACCGGGAAATCCGCGCCATCCGCGTCCGCCTGGAAGGGCTCGCCGCGGAAACGGCCGCGCAGGTGGCGACAAGCGCCGATATCCACGCACTGGAGCAAATTCTGCGGGAAAACGAGGCGGCGATTGCCGCCGGAGACCGTCTGAGGGGCACACAACTCAATCAGGCTTTCCACTTCATGCTGCCGCAGATCGCCGGCCTTTCCGTGCTGACCACCATTCTGCGAAGGCTCTGGCTGCAGATGGGGCCGCATATCTCCGACGCCTATCTGGCGGGTGGACGGGCAATGATCGACCATCATTATCCGGTGGTCGAGGCGCTGAAGCGGCACGATTCCGCCGCCGCCTCCATGGCCATCGTCGACGATATCCTGCTTGGCGGAAAGCCGATCCTCGATCGTATCGAGCATGGCGGAGAGGGGAAATCGCGCCGCGCCTGATGGCGCCTGAACTGGAGGCTTGCAATTCGCTCACCGCCGATTACGATGTATCAAGCATCAATGGAAGGGCTCGTGCATGACCGAAGAACGCCGCTACATGTTGCTGACGGGTGCAAGCCGCGGCATCGGCCATGCGACGGTGAAGCTTTTCCAGTCCAAGGGCTGGCGCATCCTCACCGTTTCCCGACAGGCCTTCTCCGAAGAATGCGCCTGGCCCTCAGCCCGCGAGAGCCATATTCAGGCGGATCTCGCAGACCTTACCCAGATCGACCGTCTCGCCGCAACCGTGCGCGAGCGGCTGCCGAACGGCAAGCTTCATGCGCTCGTCAACAACGCCGGCATTTCGCCGAAGGGGCCGGGCCGGAGCCGCCTCGGCGTCATCGATACCGAAGCGAATGTCTGGACCCAGGTGCTCAATGTCAATCTTGTCTCGACGGCGCTGATCGCCCGCGCACTGATGCCGGAACTGGAAGCGGCCAAAGGATCGATCGTCAACGTCACGTCCATTGCCGGCTCGCGCGTGCACCCCTTTGCGGGTGTCGCCTATGCGGCTTCCAAGGCCGCGTTGGCGGCGCTGACGCGCGAGATGGCGCATGAATTCGGCAAGCGCGGCGTGCGCGCCAATGCCATCGCGCCGGGTGAAATTGAAACCTCCATCCTCTCGCCGGGAACCGACGAACTGGTCGCCGCGGAAGTGCCGATGGGGCGGCTGGGCGAACCGCGTGAAGTGGCGGAGACCATCCATTTCCTTTGCACGGAACAGTCCTCCTATATCAACGGAGCTGAAATCCACATCAATGGAGGGCAGCACGTCTGACAGCGGTCAAAAAGGGAAAAAATCCCGTTGACCGGCAATGACCGGAATGCATCAATCGGTCGCAAACGCCCAGGGGAAAGGGCGCGGCGACCGTGAAGGCCGCAGCCATCGCCGCAAAGGCGAGGTCGACGGTCCGCATGAAATCGTCATCGGAGCCGCTGGCTCCACTACAGAAGAAAAGGGGAGTGCCATGAAGACAATTCTGAAATCGGGTATCCTGGCGGCGGCTGCCGTCATTCTGTCGGCCGGCATCGCCGCGCCGCTCTTCGCGCGGGACCTTACCGTCGTTTCCTGGGGCGGCAACTATCAGGACGGCCAGCGCGAGATCTACTTCAAGCCGTTCGCCGAGAAGACCGGAAAGCCGGTGCTCGACGAGGCCTGGGACGGCGGCATCGGCGTCATCCAGTCGAAGGTCAAGGCCGGCGCACCGAACTGGGATGCCGTGCAGGTCGAGGCCGAGGAACTGGCGCTCGGCTGTGCAGACGGTCTCTACGAGAAGATCGACTGGGACAAGATGGGCGGCAAGGACAAGTTCCTCGACAGCGCCGTCAACGACTGTGGCGTCGGCGCCATCGTCTGGTCCACCGCGATCGCCTATGACGGCGCAAAGCTGGCGGAAGGCCCGACATCCTGGGCGGACTTCTGGAATGTCGAGAAGTTCCCCGGCAAGCGTTCGCTGCGCAAGGGGCCGAAATACACGCTCGAATTCGCGCTGCTCGCCGACGGCGTTTCCAAGGACGAACTCTATGACGTGCTCGGCACGGAAGAGGGCGTCGCGCGCGCCTTCAAGAAGCTCGACGAGCTGAAGCCGAATATCGTCTGGTGGGAATCCGGCGCACAGCCGCTGCAGTTCCTCGCCTCGGGTGAAGTCGCCATGACCTCGGCCTATAACGGCCGCATCACCGGCATCAATCGTTCGGAAGGCAAGAATTTCAAGGTCGTTTTCCCGGGCAGCATCTACGCCGTCGACAGCTGGGTCGTGCTGAAGGACGCCGAGAACAAGGACGCGGCACAGGACTTCATCGCCTTCGCGAGCCTGCCGGAAAATCAGGCGAAGTTGCCGCAATACGTTGCCTACGGTCTGCCGAACAAGGATGCGGCCGCGAAGGTGCCGGCGGAATTCGCCAAGGACCTGCCGACCGACCCGGCGAACATGACGGACGCGATTGCGCTCAATGTCGACTTCTGGATCGACAATTCCGAAACGCTGACCCAGCGCTTCAACGCCTGGCTGGCGCAGTAACGCTGCGCTGAGGGCTAGGCCCTCACTCGCGCGGCCTCTTCCCTGAGCGGGAGGGGCCGTGACGGGGCCTACCCACAGGTGTCGAACAGTGCATCGTCTCCTTTTCTCCGCCCTTGGGAAGAGGAGTGGCATGCGGGTGAGGGGCGACCCGCCGCGTGCAACCGTCTCGATGGAGTCATGAGCTTGGCCGAATTCATTCGCTTCGACCGCATCACCAAATTCTACGGCTCGCTCTGCGTGGTCGAAAACCTTGACCTCGGCATCGAGAAGGGCGAGTTCGTCAGCCTGCTCGGCCCCTCCGGTTCCGGCAAGACGACGCTCCTGATGATGCTGGCGGGGTTCGAACAACCGACATCGGGCAACATTCTGCTCGATGGAACAGCCATCAACGCCGTCCCCACACACAAGCGGGACATGGGTGTCGTCTTTCAGAGCTATGCGCTCTTCCCCCACATGTCGGTCGGAGAGAACATCGCTTTTCCTCTACAAATGCGCGGTATCGGCAAGGCCGAGGCCGGTGAGCGGGTCAAGCGGGCGCTCGACATGGTTCAGCTTTCGGCCCTGTCCGATCGTCGCCCCTCGCAGCTTTCCGGCGGCCAGCAGCAGCGTGTAGCGCTTGCCCGCGCACTGGTCTTCGAACCGCGGGTCGTGCTGATGGACGAGCCGCTCGGCGCACTGGACAAACAATTGCGCGAGCAGATGCAACTCGATATCCGCGATCTGCACCGCCGCCTCGGCCTCACCATCGTCTTCGTGACACACGACCAGTCCGAAGCTCTCACCATGTCGGACCGTGTCGCCGTGTTCAACAAGGGCAAGATCGAGCAGATCGGCTCCCCCCGTCAGGTCTATGACGAGCCGGCGACGCGCTTCGTTGCCGAGTTCATCGGGGAGACGAACCTCGTCGAAGGCGTCGTCGAGGCCGTCGAGGGACAGGAGGCGACCGTGCGTCTTGCCTCGGGTGCGCAGATCGTCTCGGCCGTGGCCGGCACCGTCGCTTCCGGGCAATCCGTTTTCCTGTCGATCCGCCCGGAACGCGTCGATCTCAGCGAGAAACGGAGCGAGGCGCGCAATGTGCTCGAAACGGAAGTCACCGACAGTGTCTATCAGGGCGATCACCTGCGCGTGCAACTGCAGAACGCCAGCTCCCCTCTGATCGCCAAGCTTGGCCGCCGGTCTCGCGAGTTTCCGCCGGGCACCAAGGTTTATGCCGCGTTTTCCGCCGGCGACTGCCGGGTCATCGCGCCATGACGACGGCATCCTCCCGCACCGGGCGATCGCTTTTCCTGCTGGCGCCGCTGCTTGTCTTCCTCATCGGCTTCTTCGTCTGGCCGCTGTTCAGCATGATGTCGCAGGCCGTGTCGGATCCGGCCGTGCTGAAGCTCCTGCCGCGCAGCGCAGAGATTCTGGCCGACTGGGATCGCAAGTCGCCGCCCTCGATGCCCATGCAGACCGCGCTGATGGAGGATCTGAAAGCCGTCGACGACGACCAGGCCCTCGGCGACATGGTACGCCGGCTCAACAGTGCCCGCTCCGGCTTCCGTACGCTGATGGGCAAGACGACGAGCGCCCTTGCCGACACCGCAAATCCGCCCGCGGACCTCGTTTCTATCGACAAGCGTTGGGAAAAGCCGGAATTCTGGCTGGCGATCGCCGATGCGCTCTCACCCTATACGGATCGCAACCTGCTCGCGGCCGTTGATTTCGGCCGCAATGCCGCCGGTGAAATCGAACACCTGCCGGCCGACCAGTCGGTCAACGGTGTCATCCTTGCACGCACCTTCTGGATTGCCGGGCTCGTTACGTTCTTCTGCGCGGTGATCGGCTACCCCTATGCCATCATCGCAGCCTCGCTGACCGGCTGGAAACGCGACCTGATGCTCGGTGCGGTGCTGCTGCCGCTCTGGACCTCGCTTCTGGTGCGCACGGCCGCCTGGTTCATCCTGTTGCAGGAGCAGGGCCTCATCAACGATCTGCTGCGCGGCATCGGCCTCATCGATGCGCCGCTGGCGCTGATCTTCAACCGCACGGGCGTCATCATCGCCATGACCCATGTGCTGCTCCCCTTCATGGTGCTGCCGATCTATTCCGTGCTGATCACCATCCCGAAGAACCTGATGCCGGCCGCCGCTTCGCTCGGCGCCCATCCGCTGCGCGCCTTCCTGCGCATCCTTCTGCCGCTCAGCCTGCGTGGTGTCGCCTCCGGCGGCCTGCTCGTCTTCATCTCGGCTATCGGCTACTACATCACGCCGGCATTGATCGGCGGGCCGGGCGACCAGATGATTTCTTCCATCATCGCCTTCTACGCCACGGGCTCGGCGAACTGGGGCATGGCCGGCGCGCTCGGCATGGTGCTGCTCGTCGCCACGCTGTTGCTCTACAGCGTCTATGCACGGCTCTCCAGCGACGAACCGGGGAGGGGCTGACCATGCCGATGAAAGTCGCCAAGGCCACCTTCGCCATCCTGACGATCGTCTTCCTCGTCGCCCCGCTCCTTGCGATCCTGCCGCTCGCCTTCACCTCCAGCGTCATCCTCACCTATCCGATCCCGTCCTGGTCGCTGCGCTGGTTCGAGGAACTGTTCTTCGCCGATGCCTGGCGCCGGGCGATCGTCAACAGCCTGATCATCGGCACGGGCACGACGCTCCTTGCCACCGCTCTCGGCACCGCCGCATCGCTCGGCTTGCGCAACCGGATCATCCTTTTCCGCGGCACGATGCGCACGCTTTTCCTTTTGCCCATGGTCGTGCCGGCCGTCGTGCTCGGTGTCGGCCTGCAGGTCCTGCTTGCGGGTTTCGGGCTGACGAACAGCTATCTGGGCGTGATTATCGCCCATACGGTCGTGGCCGTGCCGTTCGTGGTGGTCAGCGTCACCGGGGCGCTCGCCGGCATCGATGAGCGTGTGGAACTCGCAGCGCAAAGCCTTGGGGCGGCCCCCACGACGGTCTTCCGCCGGATCACCTTGCCGCTTGCCATGCCCGGCGTGCTCTCCGGCGCCGTACTCGCCTTCGCGACGTCGCTCGACGAAGTGGTGCTGACGCTCTTCGTCGCCGGCCCGAACCAGCGCACGCTGGCGCGGCAGATGTTCTCCAGCATCCGCGAGAACATCAGCCCCGCCATCGCCGCCGCGGCCTTCCTGTTCATCGTCGCGACGGTCGCCATCGGCCTGGTGATGGTGCTGTCCCGCGCAGTGTTGGCGAAACGGCGCTAGCGCTTGCGTATCTGCCGCGTGCTTTACCATCAGCGGCTTTCGGCTTCGCTGGGCCGTCTTTCGTTTCCGTTCCCGGCCGGTTCATCACGACAAGATGATCAATAGGATTCAAGGCGATACGCTCACAGGGCGTTCGCTTCAGGCAATGCTCCTGGCTGCTTCCTGTTCGTCCCTTGAGAGATCGCCGAGGAAGGTATCGCACCAGGTGAACACATCGTTTGCACGCAAGGCCGTCATCATGCCTTTCCATCGTGCGCGGCGTTCCTCCACCGGCATGGAGAGGCTGCGCGCCATGGCGTCCGCGGTTCCCTCGACATCGTAGGGGTTGACGAGCACCGCATCCTTCAATTCCTGTGCGGCTCCGGCAAAGCGCGAGAGCAGGAGAACACCTGGATTCTCCTCGCTTTGCGCTGCGACGAATTCCTTGGCGACGAGGTTCATGCCGTCGCGGAGCGGCGTAACGAGGGCAAGTTTCGCCATGCGGTAAAGGCCCGCCAGAGCCGGGCGCCGCAGGGAGCGATTGACATAACGGATCGGCACCCAGTCCACGGTGCCGAGCGCGCCATTGACGCGGCCGGCCTGTTCGGCCACCGCCCGTTGCATCGCCTCGTATTCCGGCACTTCAGAGCGCGATTTCGGTGTGATCTGCAACAGCGTCACCTTGCGCTGGCTATCGGAATTGCGTGTGAGGAAGGTCTCGAAGGCATCGATGCGCTGGGTGATGCCCTTGGAATAGTCGAGCCGGTCGACGCCGATGATCAGGGCCTTGCCGTCGAGGCTCTGCAGCATGCGCTTGTGAAGGGTGGTCTCCGCGGCCCGCTGCGCCAGCGTCGCGAACTCTTCCGTCTCAATGCCGATCGGATAAGCCCGCGCGGTGAATGTCCGATTTCCGATAGAAAAATGCGCCTTGCCCCGACGGCTGCCGAGCCCTTGCCGTTGAAGGCAATCGGCGAAGTTCTCGCGATCGTGCTCGGTCTGAAAGCCGAGCACGTCATAGGCGGTCAGGCTGGTGAGGATTTCCTCGTGGACAGGCATCGCGAAGAACACATCCGGGGCCGGCCAGGGGATATGGAGGAAGAAGCCGATCCGGTTCTTCACGCCCTGCCGACGCAGTTCCGCCGCAAGCGGGATGAGATGGTAGTCGTGAATCCAGATAAGGTCGTCCTCTTCGATCAACGGGAGCAGGCGGCTGGCGAAGAAGCGGTTCACGCGAAAATACCCGGCCATTTCGCGCCGGCCATATTCGGCAAGGTCCAGCCGATAGTGGCAGATCGGCCAGAGAACGCGGTTGGCAAAGCCTTGATAATACTCCTCGACATCGCGCTCGGTGAGGTCCGTCAGCGCATAGTCGATGTTGCCGTCCCGCAACATCCTCAGCGGACCCACAGCATCTTCCGCGCACGATTGCCCCGACCAGCCGAGCCACAAACCGCCACGTGCCTCGAGCGCGGACTGTAGCGCGACCGCAAGGCCGCCGGCCGGCGCGGTCCCTTTCTTGTCCGGAACGGGAACGCGATTGGAAACGACGATAAGACGACTCATGATTTACAGCACCAGATTGGGAATGGGCTCACCTTCGCGAAGCCGGAGGCCAGAGAGGGAAGGTTAGCAACAGCGAATTTGAATTCATTGGTTATGGCAACCCGATGAAAACCCGCAGGCCACCAAAAAGTTCCAACGCCATCGCGCGGAAGCGGGTTGCCTGACGGTGGCGGTCTCGCCGGCCCCGTTAGCAGCTTTGGTTGCGAAGCCAACTTGCGCCGAGGGATTTGGTTCCCCGTGGCATCGGATCGCGTCAAAAAGCCAGCCCGCCGGGAACCATGCAAGCGCCTGTCGGTTTGACTTGCCTGATCCAACCGAGGGGAGGATATGATGCCGCGCTCTTCCGAAATTCCCGTCACGCCGCGGGGCGACCATGTGGTGACCGCCCGCGAGGCGATCGAACCGCTCTACGACCGACTGGAGATCGAAACGGACAAGGCGGTGCTGGCAGCGGCCGTGCGGGCCGGCTGGTCATCGGAGGATGCTGCCAAAGCCCTGGCGTCGCTGCGGTTGCAGGATGCGCTCTCGGTGCTGGGGCACACCCCATGAAGACAGGGTCGACGGAGAGCGAGATCGAACGCATCCGCCTGCGTGCCTATGCGATATGGCAGGCGGAAGGCTGCCCCTCCGGCGAGGAACTGCGGCACTGGCTGATGGCAGTCGCCGAACTGAAGAAGACACCCTTGCCGCGTGCGCCGTTCAGAGGGTTCTCCGTGCTGGGGGAGAGACGCGGTGCCAAGGTGCGCCGGAACGGGCAGACGGCTGTCGATATCACCACCGGCAGGGAGCCTGCGACCCGAACGATCAAACGCACGGAAGGACCGTAGGGCTCTACCGGAAACGTGGCGGCCTTTTCGTCAGGTTCATCTGGATTTCAAGCCGGCTTGCGAACCGCCCGATCAACCTTACCAGCTTGAGGATTTCGCGCTCGTCGATGTCCTGCAACCGGCAGAACGCCACGACGTCGAAGACCTGGCCTGCCATCGTCAGACGTTTTTCGCTGGAATGCTGCATCGTCTCCCTCCTTGCCCGTGTCGGCCAAAATGCACGCTGTGGGACGAGGTTCCTGACGTCGGACCGTCGGTACGGAAACGTACGCAGGCCAATCGGGCCGCAATCTTGCAAGGCAGGCCGGCGCTTTCTATCTGTCGGCAGGCATCATGGAGGGAACACCATTGGCGAAACGCGCAGGAAGCGCCGATCTTCCCCTGCATGGCGGGAGAGTTCCGAGATGGCTCGGGGACCGTATGACGCGGCTCGGCGCGGTCATCACCGAAGCGATTGTTCATCACTATGGGCGCGACGAATATCTCCGCCGGCTGGCCAACCCGTTCTGGTTCCAGTCCTTCGGCGCCGTCATGGGCATGGACTGGCATTCCTCAGGCATCACGACCAGCGTGCTCGGCGCCCTGAAGCGCGGCCTGGTGCCGCTTTCGGGTGAATTGGGTCTCCACGTCTGTGGTGGGCGCGGCGCCCAGTCGCGCAAGACGCCAGGCGAATTGATGCGCATCGGCGACCGTGTCGGCCTCGATGGAGCGCGGCTTTCGACGACAAGCCGACTGGTGGCGAAGGTCGACAGCGCCGCGGTGCAGGACGGATTCGACCTTTACCTGCACGGATTTGTCGTTGCCGACGACGGAAAATGGGTTGTCGTGCAGCAGGGAATGAACGACGTCAGGCGCCAAGCCCGGCGATATCACTGGCTATCCGAAGGGCTGACCGGTTTTCTGGACTCGCCGCATGCCGCCATCGAGGGCAGGGATCAGGGGGAGATCGTCAATCTTGCCGACGCGCGCGCCAAGCCCTCGCGGGAGGGGCAGCTCGACCTTCTGGCAACGCTCGGACCGGACGGCATCCTTCGCGAACTGGCCGCGATCGAGAAATCCCCGGCAGTCGGCATGAAGAAAAGCGGTGAACAGCTGGCCTTGCCGCATCTCGTGATGCCTGCGCATCACGATGTACGCGAAAGCGACGTCAACATGCGGCGCCTGCATGGCAATCTCGCCGCAGCGGCCGAACGCGGACCGGCCGACTTCGAAAATCTGCTGCTCACGCCGGGCGTCGGCGCGCGCACCGTTCGGGCTCTGGCGATGGTGGCCGAGGTCGTGCATGGCACACCCTGCCGCTTTTCAGATCCCGCCCGCTTTTCGCTCGCCCATGGTGGCAAGGACCGGCACCCCTTTCCTGTCCCGCTGAGAGTATATGACGAAACGATCGGCGTGATGAAATCCGCGGTCCGCAAGGCAAGGCTGGGCCTGGACGAGGAGCTCCAGGCCCTGAAGCGACTTGACGAGCAAAGCCGTCAGCTTGAACGCTATGTGACGGGACCGGACCTGAAAGAGATCGTCGCCGGCGAATTTCATCGGTCGGCAGCCCTGGACGGCCGTAGCGTGTTCGGCTGGGAACGCGATCTTACCGGGGCGCAATCGGACGACTAGAGTTTGTCAGGGAAAAGTGGGAACCGGTTTTCCCGAAAAGACAAACGAAAACAAAAGAAGCTAGAGCGCGGCTCGGTCCGGAAACGTTGCCGTCGCGTCGGATGTGCCCAACTGCGGCCGTTGGTACGCTGGCGTACCAACGGCAGAGGCGGAGCATTATCGCTTCAACATTTATGCGACCGAAATCAAGATGCCCGCTCCCGAGAGGGAAGGGCGTGGCTGCGTCGATACCGTAGCCGGGCGGAGGCTCAAGTTGCTCCGTCTGCCGGAGCTTCCCCGAGTTTCGGCCACCCAAGATGCGTTTCGAACTGCGGCATGCAGGGGCCCAGGTCGCAATCAACGGCACGGCCAAATCTGTGCCACGTCCAGGACGCCCTCCCGTTGCAATTGCGTCGCAGCACCCTAGTTACCGGCGGACAAGCGGAGGGACAGATGGATAGCAGTGTTTCTGAGCGGGCAAAAACTGGCGTCGAGGGTCTCGATGACATCTTATCCGGCGGCTTGTCCCGCCGACATGTCTTTCTTCTCGAAGGGACGCCCGGGACGGGCAAGACCACGATCGCCTTGCAGTTTCTCCAGGAAGGAGCCGCGCTTGGCGAAAAGTGTCTGTACATCACGCTCTCCGAGACCGAGGACGAGCTGCGCGACAGCGCGCTGTCGCACGGCATGACGATCGACGGCAATATCGAAATCTTTGAGCTTGTTCCACCCGAGAACCTGCTGAATGCCGATCAGCAACAGAGCCTGCTTTACTCTTCGGATCTGGAACTGGGCGAGACCACGAAGATGATTTTCGAGACCTTCGCCAGGATCAAGCCAAGCCGCGTCGTCCTCGACAGCCTCTCGGAGATCCGCCTTCTTGCGCAAAGCTCCCTGCGCTACCGGCGGCAGATTCTCGCTTTGAAGCACTTCTTCTCTCGCACGGGCGCAACCGTTCTGCTGCTCGATGACATGACCTCCGACGTCCTCGACAAGACGGTCCACAGTGTCGTGCACGGGGTCATCCATCTCGAACAACTGGCACCGAGTTACGGATCGGAAAGGCGCCGACTGCGGATTACCAAGTATCGCGGCCAGGCTTTTCGCGGCGGCTATCACGACTTCACGATCAAAACCGGGGGCGTCGTCGTCTTCCCGAGGCTGCGCGCCATCGAGCACAAGACCGAGTTCGAGCGCTCGACGCTGACCAGCGGCATCGCGGAACTTGACGCACTCCTGGGCGGCGGCATCGAACGGGGATCGAGCACCTTGCTGATTGGGCCTGCGGGCACGGGCAAGAGCCTCTTTGCGCTGCAATTTGTCGACGCCGCGGTCAAGCGCGGCGAAAAGGCGGCACTCTTCATTTTCGACGAGGAACTCAGCCTGCTCTTCGGCCGCACCAAGGCCCTGGGATTCGATCTTCAGCGCTACCAGCGCGACGGCCTGATCCATATCGAGCAGTTGGACGCCGCCGAGCTTTCGCCCGGCGAATTCGCCCAACGCGTGCGCGAGCGCGTTGCGAGCTTCGACGCCAAGACCGTGGTCATCGACAGCATCAACGGCTACCAAGCCTCCATGCCCGAGGAAAACGCGCTCATTCTTCATCTGCACGAGCTGCTGCAATATCTGAACCGGCAGGGCGCGAACACCTTCGTAACCGTCGCGCAGCATGGGCTGGTGGGCGACATGAAGTCGCCGGTCGACGTTACCTATCTGGCCGACACGGTCGTGTTGCTGCGTTACTTCGAGGCGCTGGGCAAAGTCCGGCGTGCAATTTCGATTATCAAGAAGCGGACGGGAAAACACGAGGACACGATACGGGAATTCAGGATCGGCCGGGGCGGCCTTACGCTCGGCGAGCCGCTGACGGGATTCCAGGGCATTCTGCGTGGCGTTCCGACGCCCGTTGGCGAAGCGCAGCCGCTGTTGAAATCTTCTAGCGAGGGTGCGGACCATTCCAAATAGAGACGCCATCGCCTTGATTCACGCGCCTTTGGGGCGGGACGCGCAAATCGCGGGCTCGCTGCTGTCCGAAGCCGCCATCCTGTCCGACATCGCAGAGGATCTCGCTGCGTTCGTGTCGGCCCTGGATGAGGACACGGCCTTCGCCGTCGTGACGGAAGAGGCACTGCGTTCGGCGGACCTTCGTTCTCTTTCGGCCTGGATCAAGGCACAGCCGAGCTGGTCGGACCTGCCCTTCATCATTCTCACCCATCGCGGGGGCGGACCGGAGCGCAATCCTTCCGCGGCTCGTTTGTCGGAAGTGCTGGGCAATGTCAGTTTCATCGAGCGGCCCTTCCACGCCACCACATTTATCAGCGTGGCGCGGTCGGCAATGCGGGGTCGCCGCCGCCAATACGAGGCCCGGCTGCGCATCGAAGCGCTGGACGAGGGCGAGCGCCGGCTTCAGGCGGCGCTCGAAGCCGGCCATCTCGGTGCATGGGAGCTCGACCTTTCCACCGACGCACTCGTGACATCGGCCACCTGCCGCGGCGTCTTCGGCCGTGGCCCGGAAGATGCGTTTACCTACGACGACCTGCTTGCGGCCATCCACCCCGACGACGTCGAGAAGACGAAGTCAGCGGTAAGAGCAACGATCGAAACTGGCGGCGACTACGAGATCGAATATCGCACGATCTGGCTCGACGGTTCCATCCACTGGGCGGAAATCCGCGCCCAGCTCTATCGCAACCGAAGTGGAAAGGCGATCAAGCTTGTGGGCGTTTCCGCCGATATAACCGACCGGATATCCGCGGATGAGCAGCAGCGGAAATTGAACGAAACCCTCGAGGAGCGCGTCGCCGAACGGACGGCCGAACTGCACGAGGCCCACGCCATCGTCATGGCTGAAGTCGCCCAGCGCGAACGGGCCGAAGAACAGCTTCGGCAAGCTCAGAAGATGGAGGCGATCGGTCAGTTGACGGGCGGGGTCGCCCACGACTTCAACAATCTGCTGATGGCGGTTCTGGGCAATCTCGAGCTTCTGCGCAAGCATGTCGATGGCGACGTGAAGGCAGCGCGACTGATCGACGGCGCGCTTCAGGGCGCGCGGCGCGGTGCCTCGCTGACACAGCGGCTTCTGGCCTTCGCACGCCGGCAAGATTTGCGGGTCGATCCCGTCGATCTCGGCAAGCTGGTGGGAGACATGTCCGATCTTCTGAAACGCTCGGTCGGAACGGGTATTGTGATCGAGACGAACCTTCCCGAACGGCTGGAGCCCGTGCTCGCCGATGCCAATCAGCTGGAACTGGCGCTTCTGAACCTTGTGGTGAATGCGCGCGACGCGATGGCGGAGGGAGGAACTGTCCGTATCACCCTGGCGGCAAGGAGCCTCGAACACGGAGAGGGCGATCTTGCGGCAGGCCGGTACGGCGTGCTCTCGGTCGCCGACGAGGGCCACGGCATGGATGAAGAGACGCTACAAAAAGCGATTGAACCGTTTTTCTCCACGAAGGAGCTCGGAAAAGGCACCGGGCTCGGCCTGTCGATGATCCACGGATTGGCGCTTCAGTTGAAGGGAACGCTTCGGCTGCGCAGCACGCCAGGGAAAGGCACCACGGCCGAATTGTGGATTCCCGTCTCCGATGCGCAACCTGTCGTCTCGGACGGTTCTGGCGGGCAGGAGCCCGACCAGCAGGTCGGGGCCCTGCGCGTCCTTCTCGTGGATGACGATTTCCTGATCGCCATGAGTTCGGTCGACATGCTGACCGATCTCGGTCACGAGGTGATCGAAGCGCATTCCGGCAAGGAGGCGCTTGCACACCTTCGTGGAAGCGGCAGGTTTGATCTGCTGATCACCGATTATTCCATGCCGGAAATGACCGGCGGAGAACTGGCCATGGCCGCACGGGCCCTGTTGCCGGACCTGCCAATCCTCATCGCATCCGGATATGCCGATCTACCGTCGGGGATCGATATCGACGTCGCGCGTCTTGGCAAACCCTATACGCAGCAACAGCTTGCACAGGAGATCGAGCGCGTTTTGAAAGACGTATAGACGGGCCGTCGCGACGATGCCGGTCTCCTCCCTCAGGCTCCGGACTGAGCGACGAGCGCGGGACTGCGCCGCGCCCACGCGCCTTTTTGCTCTTGCGAGGGGTCGCCTCGCTCCACTTCATCCTGCAATTTCATGTTCCAATCCATTTCTTTCATGAACGCATGCCGCAGCTTGCTTGACTCGCCGATCTCGAGTGCAGAACATTCATCTTGTCAGACATCTTACATAAGGGGATCCGAACTGACGGATCATCAGGAGGAACAAATGAAAACGCTCTTCATGCGATTGGCTGTCGGTGCCGCCTTCATGGCTGCAGCAGTGTCTGCCCAGGCGGGCGAAACGCTCGACCGCGTCATGGAAAAGAAGGCCATGGTCGTGGCCACGAACAGCGGCTGGCCACCCCAGAGCTACCTCGACGACAGCAATGAGATGGTCGGCTTCGACATCGACGTGTCGCGCGAAATCGCAAAGCGCCTTGGCGTGGAGGTGACCTTCGAGACGCCGGACTGGGCGACCCTGACGGGCGGCCGGTGGCAGGGCCGCTACGATCTGGGTGTCGGCTCGGTCACCCCGACCAAGGCGCGCGCCCAGGTGATCGACTTCGTCGGCATCTACTATTACAGCCCCTATGTTTACGTCGTGCACAAGGACAGCGACGCCAAGTCCGTGACCGATCTCAACGGCAAGGTCATCGGCGTCGAGACGGCGACGACGTCGGAAGACTTCATCAATCGCAGGCTCGAGATCGATGCGCCCGGCCTGCCCCCGATCGAATACAAGCTGGAGCCGGGCGAGGTCCGCACCTTCGCCGATTCCATGCTGCCCTTCGACGACCTGCGCCTCGGCAATGGCGTGCGTCTCGATGCGGTGATCGCGCCCGAGCAGACCGCGATGAACGCCATCAAGAACGGCTATCCGGTCAAGACCCTTGAAGGCGAATACGCCTTCCGTGAACCGCTCGTTGTCATCGCCGAGAAGGTCGACCCGGAATGGACCGCAAAGGTTGGCGGCATCATCGAGGAAATGAAGAAGGACGGCACGCTGGGTACGCTCACCACCAAGTGGTACGGCAAGGACTACAGCACCGACTGACGAACTCTGCGGCGTGGGCGGCATTTCGCCCGCGCCCGACTCTTCGAGGGGAGCCTGCCCATGTCCTATCCGGACACCTATTACAAACGAACCATGGCGGACCAGACGGCGCGCCCGGCGCTTGCCGGCACGGTCGAATGCGACGTTGTCATCGTCGGCGGCGGTCTTGCCGGCCTTTCGACGGCACTGCAGCTTGCCCGCGCCGGCAAGCATGTCACGGTGCTGGAAGCTGAAAGCGTGGGTTTCGGCGCCTCGGGGCGCAATGGCGGTTTTGTCGGCCCCGGCTATGCGACGGGTGGCGACGACATCGCCCGCATCACCGGCAAGGATGCGGCGCGCAAGCTGCACCATCTCTCCATCGAGGGCATGGAATTCATCCGCGAGAACATCAAGTCGCTCGGTATCGACAGCGCGCGGCCCGAGCCGGGGATCATGAGCGTGCTGCGCTATGACGACGGCCCGAGCCTCAAGGCCTATGCGGACGAGACCCGCCGCGAATACGGTTATGACCTCGACTATATGGACCGCGACGCCGTGCGCGCCGTGCTGAAGTCCGAGCGTTACTTCCAGGCGCTGCGCAATCCGAACGCCTTCCACATGCACCCGCTCAACTACCTGCGCGCCATCGCGGCCGAGATCGAGCGTCTCGGCGGACGCATCTGCGAGCAGTCGCCCGCAACATCGGTGGATTTCTCCCGCACTGAAAAACGGGTGAAAACGGCGGGCGGCGAGGTGAGAGCCCATGATGTCGTCTTCACGACAGGCGGCTACACCGACGGGCTGAACGGCAGGCTGAAGCGGTCCTTCCTGCCGATCGCCACCTATGTCATGGTCAGCGAAGAAGCGCCGGAACTGATCGCCACGGCGATTGCCACGGAAAACGCCATCGGCGACAATCGCCGGGCCGGCGATTACTACCGCCTCGTCGACGGCGGTCGCCGCATCCTGTGGGGTGGGCGCATCACCACCCATGCCGCCTCCACGGCCGGCCTCGTCAAGGAATTGCGCGCCGAGATGATCGGCACCTATCCGCAGCTCAGGGATCTCAGGACAGAGCTCGCCTGGTCGGGCCTGATGTCCTATGCCCGCCATCTGATGCCCCAGATCGGGCGCATGAGTCCGGGCGTCTGGTATTGCACCGCCTTCGGCGGGCACGGGCTCAACACCACGGCGATCGGCGGCAAGGTGATCGCCGAAGGCATCCTGGGCGAGTCCGATCGCTACAGGCTCTTCGAGCCTTTCGGCCTTGTCTGGGCCGGCGGCCTTGCGGGTCTTGCCGTGGCGCAGCTCACCTACTGGAAACTCCAGGCGCAGGACTGGTGGCGCGAGCGCGCGGCTTAAGCGGCCTCCATCAACAAGGAAGAGGGCGGAACATGATCGGCCGACTGATACTCACCTATCCCGAAGCATCGCGCAGGATCGGCAGCCTGCTGATCCTTGCGGTCATCGTGGCGACACTCTACGCCCTCGGCATCAGCTCCGCCTGGATAGGCCATGCCTTGCCGTCCTCGGCGGACTGGCTGAAGCAGAACCCGGCCATCAGCCGCCTTGTCTCGGCGGTGCTGATCGCGCTCATCCTTGCCGCCAACTGGAAGGCGCTTCGCCAGCTTCCGCGCCGCCAGCAGGTCATGGCCGTCTGGTTCGAGCTGTTCGCGCTGTTGATGCTGTTCTTCTACTCCTTCGATCTCTCCTTCGCCTTCATCGCCAAGAAGATCGGCTTCCTCATCACGCAGGGTGTGACGACGACACTCTATATTTCCGCGATCTCCATCATTATCGCGACCATCATCGCCCTTGCCGGCGCCATCGCCAAGCTCTCCAACAACGGCGTCATCTACGGCCTTGCGACCTTCTATACGTCGCTCTTTCGCGGCCTGCCTCTGCTCATGCAGATCTACATCATCTATCTCGGCCTGCCACAGGTCGGCTACGTGATCGGTGCCGTGCCGGCCGGCATCCTGGCGCTGTCGCTTTGTTATGGCGCCTATATGACGGAAATCTTCCGGGCCGGCATCCAGAGCATCAATCGCGGCCAGACGGAAGGCGCGACCGCCCTCGGCCTCAGCCCGGCGCAGACCATGGCGCTCGTCATCCTGCCGCAGGCCATGCGCGTCATCATCCCACCGACCGGCAATCAGTTCATCGCCATGCTGAAGGATTCTTCGCTCGTCTCCGTGGTGGGCGTCTGGGAAATCATGTATCTTGCCCGCACCCAGGGCCAGACCGAATTCCGTCATATCGAAATGCTGATAACCGCTTCCATGATCTACTGGATTCTGTCGATCTGCCTCGAATATGCGCAGGCCCGCATCGAGGAAAGGTTCGGCCGTTTCAATGTCCGCTGAGGCATCCGTGATTGACGAGGGCGGCGCGCCAGTCGTGCCGTCCAACGGCCGGGGGGCGGTGCTCGTTCTCCTTGCCTTTTTCGTGTTTTCGGCAACCGACGCCATCGTCAAGATCATGGCGGACACGATACCGGCGCCGCAGGTGACGTTTCTCATCACCGTCGCGGCGCTTGTCCTGCTTCTGGGACATGCCATTGCCACGGGACGCATTCACCGTCTGGTGCCGCGCCAGCCGTCGCTCGCCTTCTGGCGGGCCTTTCTGCTCGCGGTCGATACGCTGCTCATCCACTATGCCTTCGCCAAACTTCCGCTGGCTGAGGCCTATCTCATTGCCTTCCTGACACCGATCCTCGTCGCCATGCTTGGCTTCGTCTTTCTCGGTGAACGGCTCTCGCGCATCGGCTGGGCGGGCGTGCTCGTCGGCTTTGCCGGCGTCGTCGTGGCGCTCAAGCCGGGTGTCGCGCCGCTCAATCTCGGTCATCTTGCAGCATTCGCTTCTGCGGTGTTCTTCGCGCTGTCGCTGATCCTGCTGCGCCGGGCCAAGATGGCGGAAACGGACGCGGCGCTGGTGGCGAGCCTGCTCATCGTCATGACGCCCGTTGCGCTGGCCGTTGCAGCCGTTGCGACCGATATGGTGCCGCTCGACCTTCCCGGTTACGGACTCTCGCTGGCGGGCGGCGCACTCATGCTGGGCGGCCACGCGCTGCTGGTGCGCGCGTTCCGGGTCGGCGAAGCCTCGGTCGTGGCCCCGTTCCAGTACAGCCAGATCATCTGGGGCTGTCTCTATGGTGTTCTCCTCTTCGCAACGCCCGTCGAACCGCACACGGTGCTCGGTGCCGCGATCATCATCCTGTCGGGCTGGCTCGTCCTGAGGGGGTCTTCCGAGCGGCTGGGCGCATGAGGTGACCGTGGGACACGGTTGTAAGATGACGATGTCCAATGTCCGTCCGCCCCCGCGGAGATTCCGGGGCGTTTCATGGGTGCGGAGCGGCGCTGCGCGCCGCACTTGACCCTGCCGGATTTGTCAGACAAGGAAGGCGCGATACCATGAATGAGGAGGCATCCCGGTGGAGGAACCCCTTCGCGATTCCCGCACCATCGCCGTTCAGTTGAGGGACAGGATCGCCGATCTCATACGCGACGAGGGGCTCAGGCCGGGCGACAGGCTGCCGACCGAAGCGCAATTGACGCAAAGGTTCAAGATTTCCCGGCCGGCATTGCGCGAGGCCCTGAAACTGCTCGAGCAGGACGATGTGATCAATGTCGAGCACGGACGCGGCCGTTTCGTCTCTGCTTTGACTGCCGTGCAGGTCGACCGTCCGATCACCGTGTTCGAGAGCGTGACGGACATGGTCCGCCATTACGGCTACAGCACGGTCAACAAGGTGGTTTCCATTTCGGAGGAAACACCGGATACACGCGTTGCCGAGAGCCTGAGGCTTGCCCCGGGAGACCGGGTGATCCGCATCGAGCGCATCCGCCTGCACCAGGACGAGCCCATCCTCTACTGCATAGATTACATGCCCCGCAGCCTCATCGCAGGACGCCTCTATGATATCGACTGGAGCGGCTCCCTGATGCAGCTCATGGAGGAATACGGCAATCGCCCCCGGATGTCGGCGGCGAGCGTTTCCGCCGTCATGCTGCCGGTCGAGGTGGTGGAGCGGCATGGCCTGAAGGACTTCGGCCCGGCCTTGCTCATCACCGAAACCTGTTTCAACGCCGCCGGAGCGCCGGTCAACTATGCCCTCGACTATCATCGCGGCAGCCATTTCTCCTTCAGCATGGTCCGCAAATGACGCCGCCATGGAGGGCAGGGAGTGCCGCGCATCCGCATGGCTAGTCGAAGCGACCGCCCGACGCTACAAGGGGACCGTGACGCGTTCTGCTTGTGCGATTGAAGGGTGACATGGTTCGCAAACCGGCGACTTTGAAGGATGTGGCGGCGCTCGCCAATGTGTCGCGCGCAACGGCCGCCCGGGCTCTCAACAGTTACGGCTATGTTGGCGACGAGACCGCCCAGAAGGTTCAGGCGGCGGCGGAAAAGCTGGGATATCGTGGCAATCGCCTGGCGCAGGCGCTGCGCAACGGTCAATTGCCGATCGTCGGCTGTATCCTCGGGGATATCCAGAATCCGTTCTTCGCTCGGATCGCCCATGATATCGAGGTTCTTGCACGCGAATGCGGGCACAACCTCGTGATCGGCAGCAGCGAGGAGGAGCTGGACCAGGAGATTTCGCTTCTGTCGAGCCTGCGCTCACTGTCGATACGGGGCTTCATCGTGGCGCCGACCTCAGCGACGAACAACGCCCACCTTCAAAGCCTGAACCTCGAGAACGTGCCTCTCGTCCTGATCGACCGTGTTGCCGAGGACGTCGAGAGCGACCATGTGGTGGTGGATAACGAAGGGGGCGCGCGCAAGGCGGTGGAATATCTCATCGCCATGGGCCATCGCCGCATCGGCCTGCTGCAGGACGATATGCGCATCTTCACCTCGCGCGAGCGCATGACCGGCTACCGGACCGCACTTGCTGCCGGCGGCATCGCACCGGACGACCGGCTGATCGCCGTTTCACAATCCACGGTAGAGCATGCCGTCGACGCGACCATACGACTCTTCAGTCAGAAGATGCCACCGACGGCGCTCTTCACGGTCGACAGCCTGATGACGCAGGGCGCTCTTCTTGCCTTCCGTTCGATGGGAATCTCCATTCCCCACGACGTCTCGCTGATCGGTTTCGACGACTTCAATCTGGCGACATTTACCGATCCGCAGATCACTGTCGTCTCGCAACCGGTTTCCGAAATCGGGCGGGCCGCCGCGCGGCTTCTGTTTGACAGGCTCTCCGGAAAAAGCGATCCGCCACAGAAAATCCGCTTTGAAACCAAGCTGATAGTTCGCGGCTCCGTCAGCCGCCACAGCGCCGGTTAACGGGCAAAAACGACCTCCCATATTTTTTTGACGCCCTACTTGTCAGCGGGAATTTCTTGTGCGCTAAATATGTGTGAGATCGATCTCACATTGTCTCAAGGATCACTGCGTGAAGACGTCAGCTCGCTTCGAGGACGATTGCGGAGCGCAAAACGGGAAGGTTCAAATGCTCAATTTCGATAGGGATCGCTTTGTAAAGATCCAAAGCGGCGCAGTTGCAATCGCCAAGGACGTGCGTGTCCTGATGCGTGAACTGCTGGACGGTGGTCTGGAACGCATCTTCTTCATGGGGACCGGCGGCGTGCAGTTTCTGACCCAGCCGGCCATCGAGCTTGCACGCAACGCAACGCTCTTCCCGGTTTCGGCCGCCTATTCCGCACAGGTCGTTCTGGAGCCGCCGGCAGGCCTCGACGACAAGGCGCTGGTCGTGCTGCCGTCGCTCTCCGGCACCACCAAGGAGAGCGTGCAGCTTCTCGCCTTCCTGAAGGAGCGCGGCGTGAAGACGCTGTCGCTCACCGGCCACAAGGATACGCCGCTCGGCCGTGACGCCGACCACAACTTCACCAACTTCGCCGAGGACGATACGTCTTCGGAATCCTTCTATCTCCAGACCCTGCTCATCGTGCTCGCCCTGCTGGCCGAGCGCGGCGAATACGCCGATTTCGATGCGACGGTCGGCGAGCTGGCGCTGCTGCCGGAACTGCTGGTTTCGGTGAAGGAAGGCTACGAGACCGAGGCCGCCGCGCTCGCCCGGGAAATCAAGGACGAGACCTACCACATCTTTACCGGCGCCGGCTCGGTCTGGCCAGAAGCGCACTACTACGGCATGTGCATTCTGGAGGAGATGCAATGGATCCGCACCCGCCCCGTGCAGGCATCCGACTTCTTCCACGGAACGCTGGAACTGGTAGAGCCGGGCGTCAGCCTCTTCGTCTTCAAGGGCGAGGATGCCTTGCGCCCCCTGACGGACCGCGTGGAGAACTTCGCCAAGCGCTACACCGACAAGGTGCGCGTTCTCGACGCGGCCTCCGCCAAGCTTCCGGGCGTCTCGGCCAAGACGCGCAGCCTCATCTCGCCGATCGTCCTGGCGACCATGCTGGAGCGCCTGAGCGCCCATCTGGAAGTGCTGCGCGATCACCCGCTGACCACGCGCCGCTACTACAAGCGTGTCGAATACTGAGATCTTCCGGTCCGGCGGCGACGCCGGACCGGTTGCCTGACGCATGCTGACGTAACGAAAACAAGAGAGGAACTGCGAAATGAAAGCCAATACGTTCTTGAGCACGACCAGCCTTGCGGCAATCGCGACCGCCGCCTTCGTCATCGGCAGCGTCGGTGCTGCATCTGCAGCCGAGCCGGTCATCGCCGATCCCAATGCGACGGTCGACTATTCGGGCACGGTCAGCGTGCTGACCAAATTCGGTCTGCAACAGCTTTCTCCCTTCTTCGTCGATGCCGCCAGGGACTATGAAAAGCTTCATCCCGGCGTGAAAGTCGAGCTCATCCAGGAGAGCGACGACAGCGTGAAGGGCAAGACCAAGGCGCTCGTCGCCTCCAATTCGCTGCCGGACGTCTACTTCACCTGGACGGGAAGCTGGGGTGAGAATTTCGTGCGCGGAAACCGCGCCGTCGATCTGACCCCGGTCATCGGCCCCGACACCGAATGGGGCAAGACGCTTGCGACCGCTGCCGTCTCCGCCTTCCAGTACAATGGCAAGCTTTACGGCATTCCGCTTTATCTCGACGCCAAGTTCATGGGCTACAACAAGAGCCTGTTCGAAAAGGCGGGCGTCGCCGAGCCCAAGACCTTCGAGGACCTGCTCAGCGCCTGCGCCGCCCTGAAGAAATCCGGCGTCACGCCGGTCTCCTTCGGCAACAAGGAAGGCTGGCCGGGCGTGCATTATGCCGGACAGCTGCTGGCCTACAACGTACCGCAGGCGACGCTCGAAAAGGATTTCGTCCCTGCCACCGCCGAATTCGCCGATCCCGGCTATGTCGCCAGCCTGACGCAGTTCAAGCAGCTCATCGACGAATGCTCCGATGGTTCGGGCACGAACGGCTCATCCTATGCATCGGCTCTGCAGCAGTTCAGCAACGGCAAGTCCGCCATGTACTATCAGGAGATCATCGAATTCGATCAGTCGACCGCGGACGGCGCGTTGAACCGGGACGATTTCGGCTTCTTCACGCTTCCCGTGCCGAAGGACGCGAAGGGTGATCCCAAGGCTGTCGAAGGCGCGCCGGAAGGCTACATGATCAATGCGGCATCCAAGAACATCCCGCTTGCGATCGACTTCATGCGTTTCGTGACCTCGGCGGCAAACGGCAAGGTTCTCTCCGCGCCGCCTTACGGCCAGCCGAGCGCGACAGTCGGCGGATATTCGGCGGAAGCCATGAACCCGGCCGTGGTCGATGGTCTCAAGGTGATCGCCGGCGCCTCCTACCTGATGCCCTGGCTCGATACGGCCAACCCGCCGCGTGTGGCGTCCGCCTGGCTTTCCGGCCTCCAGGCGCTGATCGGCGGCTCGATGACACCCGAAGAGGTCATGGAGCGGGTCAAGGAAGCGGCGGCTTCGTCCAAGTGAGGATCGGCCTGAAATGACTGTCATGAAGCATGAGCAGAAGGGTGAAGCCGTAAAAATCGGCTTCACCGGGCCGGACCGGGCGGAAAGCAACCGGTTCGGCCCGCTGGCCGGGATCCTGTCGTTTCGCTGGGTGCTGGTCGCCTTCGTCCTGATCCTCTGGTTCGTCTATTATCCCATCATCGACAATTTCGTCGTCAGCACGAAGAACCAGGACATCTTCACCGGCGAGACGGCCTTTATCGGCCTGGAAAATTACCGTCGCCTGCAAGGCGACCCGGTGGTCTGGACGGCGATCGTCAACAACACGCTTTATGCCGTCATATCCGTCGTCTTCCAGGTTTTCGGCGCCTTCGTTCTCGCGGCGCTGATCGAGGGGCTTGCCGAGGAAAAATGGCGCCGCTTCTGGCGCGCCGTCTACTTCATACCCTCGGCCATCTCGATCACCGTCACCGGCCTTCTCTTCTATTTCATCTACCAGCCCGACATCGGCCTCCTGGATTCGGCATTGGCACAGGTCGGCCTGGCGCAGTGGTCGCGCGCCTGGCTCGGCGAGGAGGGGACCGCAATCTACGCCATCATCGCCATGAGCCAGTGGCAGGGCTTCGGCTATTCCACCCTGCTTTTCGCCATCGCGATCCAGAAGATCCCGCGCGAACTCTACGACGCGGCGATCATGGACGGGGCGGGGACCTGGCGGCGCCTGTGGAACATCACCTTTCCGCTGACCCGTGAAATGACCGGCCTCATGGTGATCGTCACCATCACCGGCGCGTTTCAGGTGTTCAACGAGGTCATGGTGATGACCGGCGGCGGGCCGAACAACAGCAGTCAGGTGCTCGGCACGTGGCTTTACCAGCAGGGCTTCATCGAAAACGACTTCGGCTACGGCGCGGCGATCGCATCGGTGATCTTCGTCATCACGCTCCTGACCGGCTTCGCGCAGCTCTGGTACACGAAAAGACGGAGGGTCGAGCTGTGAGCCTCGCCTATGACACCCGGGAAACCGAGCGCACCGACTTCGTCGCCGTGCTGGCGAAAGTCTGCCTCGTGACCTTCCTCATCAGCCTCGGCATCCTCGTCCTGTATCCGCTGTTCTGGATGGCGCTGAACGGCTTCAAGACCAATGCCGAAATCTTCGGCAATCCCTTCGCGCTGCCGAGCGGTTTCGGCATTGCGAACTACATTTCGGCCTGGAACCAGGGCATCCGCAACTACATCGCGACGAGCGTCATCGTCACGCTCGCATCTGCCATCTGCACGGTGCTGGTCAGCGCCTGGACGGCGTATGGCCTCACCCGCTCGAAACTGCCGGGAAAACCTTTCTTCGTCGGCATCGTGCTCGGCGGCCTCATGCTCAGCCCGACGGTCGCCGTGATCCCGCTGGTGCGCATGATGCAGGACCTCGGCCTCTACAATACCTACTGGGCGCTCATCATTCTCTACACCGCCTTCCGCATTCCCTTCACGACCTTCCTGATCCGGGCCTATATGCTGGGGCTACCGCGAGACCTCGACGAGGCCGCCATCATGGACGGCGCCAGCGAAGGCCAGATCTTCTGGAAAGTGACGCTGCCGCTGTGCAAGCCGATCCTGGTCTCCTGCGTCATCCTGCATGTGCTCTTCGCCTGGAACGAATATCTCTTCGCTATGATCTTCACCAGCGGCGCGGATCTGCAGACGCTGCCCGTCGGCCTCACCTCGATCATGGCAAAACACGGCACCAACTACGCGGTCGTCTTCGCCGCCATGACACTCTCGGCACTCCCCATCGTCATCGCCTTCTTTGCCGCCCAGCGCTTCTTCATCCGCGGGCTGGCCGAAGGCATCGGAAAATAGGGCAGGCATCATGTTGAAACGACAACAGCTCATCGGTGCGAACTTCTCCTTCCAGCACCACCCCTTCCGCTGGACCGCCGAAAAACTCAGCGGCATGGGCTTCCAGCGGATGGAGTTCTGGGGTGTCGCCCCGCATCTCGATCTCTTCCACGACAATCGCGCGCGGCTTGCGGAGGTGAGGGCGATCCTTGGCGACAACGGCCTGACGGTCCACTGCTTCACGCCCGAGCAGGTCCTCTATCCGATCAACATCGCATCCGGCGACAGCGCCTATCGCGCGGCGAGCGTCGAGCGTTTCCTGCGCGCGGCGGATATTTGCGCGGAACTTGGTGCGAAGTATCTTTTCCTGACACCGGGCCGCGGCTTCGAATGCGAAAGCCGCGAAACCGCCTGGGGCAATTCGATCCAGTCGATCAACCGGATCGCGGCCCATGCACGCTCGCTTGGCGTCTGCTGCCTGCTGGAACCCCTTCAGCGCCTCGAAAGCAACCGATGCCGACGCGCTTCAGAGCTTCTGGCGCGCGCTCGACGGCGACGATATCGACATCGTTCTCGATCTCGTTGCCATGGCGACGGCAAACGACAGCGTCGACGGCTACTTCGAGCGCTTCGGCAAGCGCATCGCGCATGTGCATATCGTGGATGGAACGCCAGCCGGGCATCTTGCCTGGGGCGACGGCAACCTGCCGCTCGGCGACTATCTCGGACAACTCGGCAGGCACGGCTTCGCCGGCACGCTGACCTTCGAACCTTTCGGCAACGGTTCCTATGCGCTCGATCCCCTTGCCGCCTGGCGGCGATGCCTCGACGCCATTGCCCCCCATCTCGATGAAGCGGACACAGAATGACGACGGCCAATCCCAACCTGATCGCTGTCGGTGACAATTGCCTCGATGCCTATCTCAGCAAAGGGTTCGTCACCGTGGGCGGCAATGCCCTCAATGTTGCCGTGCAATGGCGGCGACACAGTTTGAATGCCCGCTATTTCGGCGCGCTGGGGTCGGATGCGGAAGCCGACATCATGCTCGCCGCCATCGAGGAGGCGGGGCTCGACCGCCATGACGCCGAGATTCGCCCCGGCGCATCGGCAGTCACGTTGCTCACGGACGACGCCGGCGAACGGCGCTTCCTTCTCGAGTCGCTCGGCGTGGGGGAAAATTATGTTCCGAGTGCAGATCGCTACAAGGCGCTACGGCAAGCCGACTGGGTGCATCTCGGCACGAATTCCAGCGAAGCGCTCGTCCGCCGGCTCGTCGCCGATGACGTTCCCTTCAGCATCGACGTTTCCACCCGGCATTTCGACCTTTCGCTGCACGGCGTGCCGCTGGTCTTCGCCTCCGGCCCGGACGATCCGGCAGAGCCGGTCGAACCGCTGATCGCACAGTTCAGGGCCGCAGGTGCCCGGCAGGTCGTCGTCACCTGCGGCAGGCGCGGCTCCTTCCACGACGATGGAACCGTGACATCCAGGGCGGGTTCCGTGCCGGTCACCGTCATCGACACCTGCGGCGCGGGGGACAGTTTCATCGCGACCTTCATCGCGTCGCGGTTCTTCACGGGCCTGCCCGTGCAGACGGCGCTCGACCTCGCCGCCGAAAGGGCATCGGAAACCTGCACCCATCTCGGCGGCTTCCCGCAGCCCATCCGGGCCATCCCGGACTGGCTGCTTGACAAATATGTCGATGTCATCGGCAGCACGGAGAGGGCGGCAACATGAACACCATCACACTGAGGCCGCCGGTCGCGGCGCCAAAGGGCGATCGCTCGTTCTGGCTGCAGAGCATCGCGGCGGATGCCGTCGCGCCACCTTTGCAGGGCAGCGCGGATTGCGATTTTGCCATCGTCGGCGGCGGCTATGCCGGCCTCTGGACCGCGCTCCGGATCAAGGAACAGGCGCCCGAAACCCGCATCACCGTGCTCGAAGCGGATTTCTGCGGTTCCGGTGCCTCGGGTCGCAATGGCGGCCAGGTCCATAGCTGGTTTGCCGAAATCGACATGCTGCACGCGCTTGTCGGCGAAGACGACGCGCTCATGCTGTGCCGGGCAACCGCCGACGCGATCGAGGAGTTGAACGGCCTGCAGGCCTCCGGCACCATCGACATGGACCTGAGGCTCGACGGCTGGTTGTGGACGGCCAGCTCGACCGCCCAGGAAGGTGCCTGGACGGCGGCGACCGAACTTTGCCGCGCGCTCGGCGAGGACCGCTTCCGTCCGCTCCGGCACGAAGACATCCTGCGTCGCACCGGCTCGGCCGTCTCCTATGTCGGCATTCTGGAGGAAAGGGCGGGGACGGTGCAGCCCGCAAAGCTCGCCATCGGCCTGCGCAGCCTGGCGCTTTCGAGGGGCATCGTCCTTCACGAACGCAGCCCGGTGATAGAGATCGTGCCAGGCCCCCGGCTCAAATTGCGAACCGCGGAGGGAACACTGACCGCCGGCAAGGTGGTGCTCGCCGCAAATGCCTGGCTCTCCGCCATTCCGGAGCTGCATCCCTATCTCTATGTGGTCAGCAGCCAGGTCATCGCAACGGCGCCCGCGCCCGATATCCTCGCGCGGATCGGTTGGACGGACGGGGCGTCGATCTGCGACGCACAGCAGCATGTCCTCTATTACCAGCGCACGCCCGAGGGTACGGTGATCTTCGGCCGGGGCACCGGCGGCATCGCCTACGGCGACCGTATCGACGCCCGTTTCAACCGGAGCGGCGACGGCGGCGCGGAGAATATCCGCGAAATGCACCGGGTCTATCCCGAATTGAAGGACGTGCCGGTGCTCCATGACTGGAGCGGCCCGATTGACTGCACGGCGCAGCATCTGCCGGTCTTCGGGCATCTGAAGGACCATGCGAACATCTTCTATGCGATGGGCTTCAATGGCACCGGCATCGCGCAGGCGCCTGTCGCCGGCCGCATCATGGCGAGCCTCGTTCTTGAGCGCGACGACATCTGGAGCCGGTGCGGTCTGGTCGGCATCGGCAAGCGCACGAGGCTGCCGTCCGAGCCTCTGCGGTATCTGGGCGCCCGGGTCGTTCGCTGCGCCATCCGGCGCAAGAACGACCTCGAAATTCTCGACAGGAAACCGGGGCCGATCACGCGGTTCCTGGCCGGGCTCGCGCCCTGACGACATGTGCTTTTGAAATCGAACAACGGAATGGAACGATGGCCGATCTGTCGCTGAGAAATATCCGCAAGGCCTATGGGGAACTGGAAGTCCTGCACGGGATCGATCTGGAGATAAAGTCGGGCGAGTTCATCGTCTTCGTCGGTCCCTCGGGCTGCGGGAAATCCACCCTGTTGCGCTCGATCGCCGGCCTGGAAACGATTACGACCGGTGACCTTGTCATTGACGGTGCGCGGATGAATGCCGTTGCCCCATCCAAGCGGGGCATCTCCATGGTGTTCCAGTCCTATGCGCTCTACCCGCATATGACCGTCTACGAGAACATGGCCTTCGGCTTGCGCATCGCGGGAACGCAGAAGGCCGAGATCGATGCGCGTGTGCGCAAGGCGGCCGAAATCCTCCAACTCGACAAATACCTGCAACGCCAGCCAAAGGCACTTTCCGGCGGGCAGCGGCAGCGTGTCGCCATCGGCCGCGCCATCGTGCGCAATCCGCGGGTCTTCCTGTTCGACGAGCCCTTGTCGAACCTCGACGCCGCCCTGCGCGTCGCCACCCGCATCGAGATCGCCAAGCTCAAGCAAAGCATGCCGGATGTGACGATGATCTATGTCACCCATGACCAGGTCGAGGCGATGACGCTGGCGGACCGCATCGTCGTCTTCAAGGACGGAGACATAGAGCAGGTCGGCACGCCGACCGATCTTTACCGCAACCCGGCCAACCTCTTCGTCGCACAGTTCATCGGCTCGCCGGCGATGAACATCCTCAAAGGAACGGTCGTCGAGCGGGACGCGACATCGGCACGCTGCCGGCTCGATTGCGGGATCACGCTTGAACTAACCGCCGAACCCGGCAGGCTTTCGAAAGGCGAGGCCGTGAGCATCGGCATCCGCCCGGAAAATACGCGGGTCGTTGCCGGCGTCGAAAACGATCCGACCTTCACGGGAAGCATCGATCTCATCGAACATCTCGGCGAGGTGCAAATCCTCTATCTGGACCTGCCCGGCACCAGCGACAAATTCCTGGTCAAGGTGGATGGAGAGAGCGCGTTCGCGCGCCTGCAGGACATTGCTTTTTCCGTACGCGGGCAGGACATCCGCGTCTTTGACGCGGCCGGCAAAGCCGTTTCGTGCGGTATACGGTAGTCTTCGCAGAAGATGCCGCGTCCCATGGCTTCATGGTCGAGTTATTCACCTGCTGCGCGGGCCACGGGGCCCGACGTCTCCTTCCAAGCGGCAGCGCTCCTTCTTGAGCACCCTGCGGGAGACATACGCCCGGATGTTGCCCCGCACTCACCTGGAAACGCGTGGGGCGCGGATCGTCGTGACTTGTCACTTTCTACCGTATCCTGCCGACCTCCCGAAGCAGCCAGTCACGGAAGCGGGCGAGTGGCGGATTGGCCTCGATGCTCTCCTTGGGGCAGACGAACATGTAGCATTCCGCGGGCTGGAATGTCTCTTCGGAAAGGATACACAGGGTGCCGCGCGCAATGTCGGCCTCGACGAAGGCGCGGTGCGAGAAGCCGATACCGTGGCCAGAGCGTGCGGCGGCAAGCAGCGTATGCTGGTCGTCGAAGAAGAGATTGGCGTTGGTCTGCGTTTCCTGCAGCTTGTTGTGGGTCAGCCAGTTCTTCCAGTCACTGGCATTGCGATAGTGCAGTCGTGTGACGCTGCGGCTGAACAGCAGTTCTTCGGCGTGCTCGACGGTGTCGAGCAACGCGGGGCTGCACACGGGAACCAGGCGTTCGCGCAGCACCTCGACCGCATAGTCGCCCAAGGGAGGATGAGCGCAGTATTTGATCTGGGCGTCCTCACGCTCGACCGGACCGCTTCGCTCTTCCAGGTTGCTGAGATGCAGTTGGATACCGGGGTTCTGCTCAAGAAAGCCGGCCATGCGGGGCACCAGCACTTCCATTGCGAAAAAGGGGCCGGTGCGAATACGCAGGATCTTCGTCTCAGTTGCCTGGCCAATAAGCGACAGCACATTCGCTAGATCCTCGAAAGCCCGCGCGCAGGCATCGAGCAGCAAAGTGCCTTCCGCAGTAAGGCTGACCCCGCGCGAGTTGCGCTCCAGGAGGCGCCTGCCAAGCCGTTCTTCGAGCTGTTTGATCTGGTGGCTGACAGCGCCCTGACTGACGGCAAGCTCGCTTGCCGCCGCCGTGAAGCTGCGGTGGTGGCCCACGGCCTCGAAGGCGCGCAATGCGCGCAGATTGACCAATTGTCGACGATGGTGCCGGTCTGTCATCGAACCATGAGGAAAACTAATAGTTAAGAATATATCTTTTGCATTGTTGCAGCGCCGGCTCAACAGTAATCCTACAGGGGCAGAACGAAAACCGACCGGACGCATCGTTCGCCAAGACCCGGAAAAATCAGGTTTTTGCCTTCGCTTCGGTGTTACGCACTGGAGGGCGGGGCTGTGGGCGAGACAATCCGGCGAAACAAACATAATGAGGGAACGATGATGAGAAAACTGGCGCTCTATGCGTGCACGGCGATCGCGATCGTCCTGTCGGGAGCAGCATCGGCCGCGGCCGAGACGATCCGCATGGGCGCGGAGGGCGCCTATCCACCCTTCAACTATGTGGCCGAGGATGGCCAGCTCAAGGGCTTCGACATCGATCTCGGCAACGCGATCTGCGCGGAGCTGAAAGCAGAATGCGTGTGGAGCACCAACGAGTGGAGCGGCATTATTCCGGCGCTGCAGGCCAGCAAATTCGACATCATCGCCTCATCGATGGCGATCACGGAAGCGCGCAGGGAACAGGTCAGCTTCTCCGATCCCTACTATTTCAACGCCATGCGCTTCGTCGCATCGAAGGACCTCGACCTGAAGGACGTCACACCCGCAACCGCCGAGGGCATGGTGATCGGCACCCAGTCGGGCTCGATTGCGGCCGACATGCTCAAGGACTTCTTCCCCAACAATGAGGTGAAGCTCTATCCGACGCTGGGCGAGGCCTTCCTCGACATGAAGAGCAGCCGCCTCGACCTCCTGGTCGAATCGAAGATCGCCAGCGCGGACTGGCTGGCCAAGGGCGAGGACTGCTGCGTCTTCGTCGGCGAGGAGTTCCTTCAGGACGGTACGCTCGGCGCCGGACTTGCCTTCCGCAAGGAAGACAACGCTCTTCGCGAGCGGGTGAACGCGGCGCTGGCGACCCTCGTCGGCAACGGCACCTACGAGACGATCCGAAAGAAATACTTCGACTTCGATATCCGTCAGAAGCCGAAGAATGCGAGCGAGCTGTTCGCAAAATAATCCGGTTCTGACCGCATGAAACATTGGCGCAGCCCGGTTGGCGGGCTGCGCCCGCCGTCAGCCCTTTCCGGACAGGTTCATGAACCAGCTATCCCTTCTTGCCTTCGGCGCGGGCGGATGGGGCGACGAGATCCTTCGGGGCCTTGCCGTCACCCTCGCGCTGGCGCTGGCCACCTTTCCGGTGGCGATCGCGCTGTCCTTCGCCGTCCATTGGGCGCGCACCGCATCACTGGCGCCGGTGCGGCTCTTCGGGCAGGCCTATGCGACGCTCTTCAAGAGCCTGCCGGAAATTCTGACGCTTCTCATCCTCTACTACCAGGCTCAGGCGGTGCTGAACTGGCTGGCGCAGCGCCTTTCGCCGGGAAGCGATCTCTCCATCAGCCCCTTTATCGCCGGACTCGTCGCGCTCAGCCTCGTCATCAGCGCCTATGGCAGCGAGGTCGTGCGTGCTGCGATGAATGCGGTGGGCCGCGGACAGTTCGAGGCGGCCGCGGCGCTGGGATTACCCCCCATGCGGGCGTTCCAGAAGGTGATCCTGCCGCAGCTGTGGCGTCACGCGCTGCCGGGCTTCGGCAATCTCTGGGTAATTCTCCTGAAGGACACTTCCCTTGTTTCGGTGATCGCGCTCAGCGATCTTACCCATGTCGCCGTCATGGCGATCAACACGACGCGCGAACCGTTCCTGTTCTATCTCGCCATCGGCGTGCTCTATGTCGCGCTGGTGACCCTCTCGTCGCGGGCGCAGAAGGCGCTGGAGCTGCGGGCATCGCGCGGTTTTTCAGCCACCGGAGCGGCGCATGCTTGACCTCTGGCTCGACAATCTGCCGCTCTGGCGCGATGGCCTCCTCACCACGATCGGTCTCACCGTCTCGGCGGTCGTCATAGGCTTCTTCCTCGCAGTGCCGATCGGCGTGGCGCGCGCGCGCTCCAGAGGCGTGCTGGGCCTCCTGGCGCTCGCCTATGTCAACGTGCTGCGCGGTCTGCCGCTGCTGGTGCTGTTGTTCCTGATCTATTACGGCGTCGGCCAGTTCAACCGTGAACTCAGGCAGTTGGGGCTCTGGTGGTTCTTCCGTGACGCCACCTATTGCGGCCTTCTGGCCCTGGTGCTCAACACCGCCGCCTATCAGGCCGAGATCATCCGGGGCAGCCTCGATACGATTTCCCGGTCTGTGCTCGAAACCAATGCGGCACTCAACCTGACGCGCTGGACGGCCTTCCGGCGCGTGCTGTTGCCGATCGCTCTTTCCAAGGCGCTGCCGGCACTCGGCAACGAGGTGATCCTGCTTTTGAAGTCCACCTCGCTCGTCGCCATCATCACGGTCTTCGACCTGATGGGGCAGGCACGGTTCATCTTCTCGAAGACCTTTGACCTTGGCGTCTATTACGTGGCGGCGGCGCACTATCTGGTCGTCGTCCTTCTCATCGAATGGGCCGTGCGGCGGATCGAGGCGCGCACGCCCTGGGTCGCGCGGTAGGAGAGCTTCATGCAGCAGCAGCCCGCCGTCCGCTTCGAGCGGCTCAACAAATTCTACGGCGCCTTTCATGCGCTGAAGGATATCGACCTTTCGGTCTCCCGCGGCGAGCGCATCGTGCTGTGCGGTCCGTCCGGTTCGGGAAAATCCACGCTGATCCGCTGCATAAACCGGCTGGAACCCCACCAGTCGGGCCGGCTGACGGTCGACGGCATCCTGCTCGACGACGTGCCGAAGACCATTCGCGCGGTGCGCAACCGGGTCGGCATGTGCTTCCAGCATTTCAACCTGATCCCGCACCTGACCGTGCTTGGCAACTGCACCCTCTCGCCGATCCATACGCATGGTGTCATGAAGGCAGAGGCGGAGGCGCTCGCCATGACGCTGCTTTCCCGGGTGCGCATGGATGGCCATGCCGGCAAATATCCCCACCAGCTTTCGGGCGGCCAGCAGCAGCGCGTCGCTATCGCGCGGAGCCTCTGCCTTCGGCCTGACATCATGCTCTTCGACGAGCCGACTTCCGCGCTCGATCCGGAATCGATCGCCGAAGTGCTTGAGGTGATGACCGGGCTTGCCGCCGAGGGCATGACGATGCTGTGCGTGACCCACGAAATGGGCTTCGCCCGCAAAGTCGCCGACCGCATCGTGTTCATGGAAAAGGGGGAAATCGTCGAGGCCGTGCCGCCGGACGTGTTCTTCAGTTCCGGCGCGAAGGAGCGATCCCGTCGCTTCCTCAGCCGCATCGCGCAGAACGAATGAGGGCGCCATGGCTTCCTGACACCTTGCGCCCTCTCGAAAACCGGGCCGCGTCTCCGCATTGCTCCACGCCAATTCATCGTCTGCCCTTACGGGCAGGGAAGGGTATTTCATGTCCTATCGTGTCGCCATCATAGAGTTCATCAACGAATCCAACACGTTCACGTTGAAGCGAACCGGGATTGACGATTTTCATGCCTCGCACTACTTCAGGGGCGACGAGATTGCGCAGAACTTTGCAGGCACGGGATCGGAAGTGGGCGGGGCGATGGAGGTTGCCCATGCGCGGGGCTGGACACCGGTCCACATCGTCGCGGCCCATGCCGAGCCGAACGGCATCGTGCTTGAAGAGGCACGGGTCGAGATCACGCGGGAATGCCTGCGCCGGCTGGAGGAAAGCGGGCCCTTTGATGGGGTCTTCGTCGCGCTGCACGGCGCGATGGTGACAGAAACGGACGAGGACGGCGATTGCCAGTTTCTGCGGGAAATCCGCGCGGTGGTGGGCGATGCCGTGCCGGTCGCCATCACCCTGGACCTGCATGCCAACGTCTTCGACGATCTGGCCGACCTTGCCCAGATCTCCGTCTCCTTCCGCACCTATCCGCATGTCGACATGCGGGAGGTGGGTGTCGAGGCCTGCGATCTGCTGCACCGGGCGATGGTCGGCGAGATCGCGCCGAAACTCGCTATCCGCCGCCCTCCCATGCTGCTCGGCTGCGACGACGGCCGCACGACCGACAACGGGCCGATGTGCCGTCTCCTGGAAAAAGCAGCGGATGAGGCAGCGGCGCCGGGCATGCTCGCCGTGTCGATCAACGCCGGCTTCACCGATGCCGATGTCTGGGCCGCCGGGCCAAGCGTCGTCGTCACCTATGACAGCGCCACCATACCCGCCGCGGCTGCGGAGGGCGTGGGAGAACGGCTCTGCGCAGCGATCTGGTCCTACCGCAACGATTGGACACAGCCGGTACCGCTCTCGGCATGCATTGCGGAGCTTGCGCACGCCGATCCCAGGGACGGCATCGTCGTGGTGGCGGATTTTTCCGACAATCCCGGATCTGGCGCCTATAGCGACTGCACGGCGCTGATCGCCGCCATGCTGGAGGCAAAGCTCACCGATGCCGCTGCCGGGGCTTTGCTCGATCCTGACGCGGTGCGCGAGATCGCGGCGGCCGGCGTTGGGGCCGAGGTTACGGTGACGATCGGCGGGCGCACGGATCCGGCGGTCGGCGGTGGCCCCCTAACGGTGACGGGCACGGTCATGGCCGTGACGGACGGTAGGTTCGTTTTCGAGGGGCCGATGTTCACCGGCCTGCCCGGCACCTGCGGTACGAGTGTTTGCCTGCGCGTCGACGGACTGGACATCATGATCGTCTCAGAGCGCATGCAGATGCTGGACAAGAACATATTCCGCGCCGTGGGAATAGAACCGGCCGACAAGGCGATCCTGGCGGTAAAATCCATGCAGCACTTCAAGGGCGCATTCGGCCCGATCGCAGCGCGCATGATCGTCACGGATGCGGGCGGCCTCAGCTCGCCAGACCTTGCGCGCAGAAACTACGCCCGGCTTCGCCGACCCGTCTTTCCCCTGGATGGCTGATACGCTCGGCGGCTCCGTGTCCGAAAAGAAGCGGAGCCTTTCGCGTACCCTGCCACCGCAGGCCGTGGATATCGAGACGAAAACCCGCCCTGCGCCATCGGCGCCGCCGGAGAAGGCCGGCTAGATCTGGTGTAAAGCATGGGCCGCCTTTACGGCTGCGGAGGCGCGGTTCTCGACGCCCAGCTTCACATAGATCTGTTCGAGATGCTTCGTTACAGTGCGAGCGCTGAGGCCGAGGATTTCGCCGATATCGCGGTTCGACTTTCCCTTAGCGATCCAGAGCAGCACCTCGGACTCCCGAGGGGTGAGCGAGAAACGCTGGCGCAGCGTCTCGTCGTCGGATTTGCGCTGTTCGGCAGACAGGCGGAAGAGATGTTCGTCCACGCCGATCGTGCCCAGGAAGGACAGTTGCAGGCTCGCCTGGCCCTCGTGGCGGATCGCGAAAGGGTTTTCGCGCGTCGTGTTGCGCGCGCTCATCCATGCGCGCAGATGGGCGGTGATCGCCTCAAGTCCGTCGTCGTTTCCCATCGCGGCATTCACGAGCCGGCTCGCCTGCGGCGTCGACCAGCGGATGTTTCCCTCGCCGCTGACAGCGAGGAGATGGCGTCCCGCTGCGTCCAGCGCAACGCGCGCGCTCTGGGCGGAGCGGGCATTGGCGAGATGCACACGAATACGGGCGCGCAGTTCGTCGATGTTGATCGGCTTCGTAAGATAGTCGACGCCGCCGACGTCCAGCGCCCGCACGACATGTTCCGTCTCCGTGAGCCCGGTCATGAAAATGACCGGTACCGGGTTTGCCGCTGGATTTGCCTTGAGCTTCAGGCAGGTCTCGAACCCATCCAGGCCCGGCATGACGGCATCGAGCAGAATGATATCCGGCGTGATGCGATCCACAATATTGAGCGCGGACGCACCGGACGTGGCGATCAGCACGGAGAACCCGGTCTGTTCGAGGGCTTCGGTCAGGAAGCCAAGGGCATCGGGCGAATCGTCGACGATCAGCACGATGTCGCGCGGGCTGGCTGTCTCAGTCACGGGCAGCGCCTTCCTGGCGGTTCAAGGTTTTCAAAAAGGCATCGTAGCCGACAAGGTCGAAGGCCCGGACATAGGCGCGCACCGCCTCGGTGAAGGGTTGGTGTTCCGACGTGCGGGCGATCTCGGAAAGCTTTGCCTCGATGCCGCGCACATAACCGATCTCGCCGAGACGGATCAGCTCCTGGACATGGGTTTCTTCGGGTACGACGATGCTGAGAGTCTCAGGCGCGTCGGGCTTCGCCGCCTCGTGATAAATCCAGTCGAGGCCCATATGCAGGGCAAGTTTGTCGGTCAGTTGGCGCAGGTCGAAGGGTTTTGACAGCGTGTCGCTGTGACCGGTCTGGGCCGAAGCCATCGTGCCGTCACCGATATTGGCCGAGAGCATGATGATCGGCCCGGCCTGTCCGAGCGCCCGCAGGCGCGCGACCAGCTCCCAGCCGTTCATGTCGGGCATGAAAATATCGACGAGGAACAGGTCCGGCTTCACGCCTTCGATCAGTTGCAGGCAGTCGGCAGCGCCCTTTGCCGTCAGCACCGTGAAATCCAGCGGGCGCAGCACCTCTTCCATGAGATTGCGGTGGTCTGCATTGTCATCGACGACGAGAACGATGCGCCGGCGGCCGGTATAGCCCTTGATGCGCCGCACGGCGTCTTTTGGAACCATGGGGCGATCCACGGCGGACAACAGGAGGCGTACGCGGAACTCCGTGCCCTTGCCGCGCTCGCTTTTGACGGCGATCTCGCCGCCGAGCGTCTGGGTCAGCAGTCGCGTGATGGTGAGGCCCAGGCCGAGACCGGTCATCCGGCCATGTTCGGCATCGCCGCGCTGGAAGGGTTCGAAGATGCGCGGCAGGTCCTTTTCGAGAATGCCGCGTCCGCTGTCGGTGACGGTGAAGGCGGCGACCTGGCTGCGATAGGCGACATCGAGCCGGATTTCGCCCTCATCGGTAAATTTCAATGCGTTGGAGATGAGATTGACGAGGATCTGGCGCAGCCGCTTTTCATCGGTGCGCACATAGGCCGGCAGATTGGCCGGACGGGTGTGCTCGAAGGTCAGACCTTTGGCCTGTGCCTGCGGGCGGAACATCTCGACGATCTGGTCGAGGAAATCATGGATGTGGATCTCGTTGGAATAGACCTGCAGCTTGCCGGCCTCGATCTTGGAAATGTCGAGCAACCCGTCGATCAGGCCCGAGAGGTGATCGGCGCTGCGCTTGATGACGCGGATCGCACCCTGCCGCTGCAGCGGAATGCTGTCGTCGCGTTCCAGCACCTGCGCGTAGCCAAGCACGGCATTGAGCGGCGTGCGCAGTTCGTGGCTCAGGCCGACGACATAACGGCTTTTCGCCCGGTTGGCGGCTTCGGCCGTTTCCTTCGCCTGCTGAAGCGCCGCGTCGGTCTTCTTGTGGGCTGCGATTTCCTTCAGAAGCAGCGTGGTCTGCCGGGAGGACTCCTCCTCCGCCACCACACGGCTGTCATGCGCCAGCACATAGAACCAGCAGACGACGCCGGCGACCACGGCGAAGACAAAGAACACCACGGCGATGGTTCGCTCCACCACGGATGCCGTCTCGGGCGAATGCGTCCCCACCTGATGGGCAATCAGGGCAAGAATGACGCCCATGCCGGTGATCGACAACACGGTTGCAATGCCGTAGCGGCCGAGGCGGGTGGCGAGCGCCGACATTACGGGTTCCGGCAGGACGGTCTTGGCGACGCCGGCCACCTGCGCGTTGAAGCGCGCCTTCGGCTTGCAGAGGTCGTGGCAGCGGCTGTCGAGCGAACAGCAGAGCGAGCAGATCGGCGCGGCATAGGCCGGGCACCAGGCCATGTCCTCCGGCTCGAACGGATGCTCGCAGATCGAGCAGGTGATGGAATGCTGGAGCGCCCAGCTCCTGCGCGGTTTTCGCGCAAGATAGTATTTGCCGCCGGTTGCCCATGCGATGGCGGGCGAGGCGACGAAGGCAACGATGGCGGCGATATATGGCGCGAGAGAGGCCGCGATTTCACCGAAGGTACCAAAATGGGCGGTCAGCGCGATCGCCGCCGCCAATGTCATGGCGCCGAGACCGACGGGATTGATGTCATAGAGATGGGCGCGCTTGAACTCGATGCCCGGCGGCGAAAGGCCGAGCGGCTTGTTGAGGAAGAGGTCGGCCGAGATGGTGCACAGCCACGCCATGGCGACGATGGAGAAGACGCCAAGCGTTTCCTCCAGCAGCCGATAGATGCCGAGCTCCATCAAAAGCAGGGCGATCGCCACGTTGAAGACCAGCCAGATCACGCGGCCGGGATGGCTATGGGTGAGGCGCGAGAAGAAATTGGACCAGGCGAGCGAGCCCGCATAGGCGTTCATCACGTTGATCTTGAGCTGCGAGACGACGACGAAGGCCACCATCAGCAACAGCGCGGCGCTCTCCCAGGGCAACATGTAGCCAAAGGCGGTGTAGTACATCTGGGCCGGGTCGGCGGCCCGCGTCGAAGGGACGCCAGACGACAGGGCCAGAACGACGAGGAACGAGCCGGCGATCAGTTTCGGCGCACCGACGACGACCCAGCCGGAACCGGCAAGAAACACGGCGATGCGATGGTGCAGTTTGCGCTGCCCGTCCGGCGGAAGGAAGCGCAGGAAGTCGACCTGCTCGCCGATCTGCGCCATCAGCGCGAAGATGACGGCGGAGGCCGCGCCGAATTCCACCAGATCGAACGGCGCATAGGTGCCTGGTGGGCCGGAAGCGTGATGCAGCCCGGAATAGGCGAGCCAGGTGCCGACCTTTTCCCAATCGGCGAAACCGATGAAGACGAAGGGCACGATATTCAGGACGATCCAGAACGGCTGGGTGAGAAGCTGAAACCGCGAGATGAGCTGGACGCCATGCGTGACGAGCGGGATCACCACGATCGATGAAATGACGTAGCCGATCCAAAGCGGCACGCCGAGCGCCAGTTCCAGCGCGCCGGACATGATCGATGCCTCGATGGCGAAGAGGATGAAGGTGAAGCTGGCATAGACCAGCGATGTGAGCGTCGAGCCGATATAGCCGAAGCTCGCGCCGCGCGTGAGGAGATCGATGTCGACGCCATGGCGAATGGCATAGCGGCTGATCGGCAGACCGACCAGAAGGATCATCAGGCTCGCGACGATGATCGCCACGATGGCGTTCGTCGTGCCATAGGACATGGTGATCGCGCCGCCGATGGCTTCCAGCGCCAGGAACGAGATCGCGCCGATGGCGGTCTGCGAGATGCGATCGGACGAAAAGCGGCGCGCGCTCTTGGCGGTAAAGCGCAGCGCGTAGTCTTCCAGTGTCTGATTGGCGACCCAGCGGTTGTATTCGCGCCGGATCGGTATGATGCGCTGGCGTGCGGCCATCGTTTCCTGCTGTTCCCGTCGCCGTTTGCCGGCTTGTCTTCGTCTTCGTAACACAGTTGGGCCTGTATCGAAATTGGTGCAGCGCCGCAAAACCTTCGCGCTTACCCCCGGCATCTACGCAGAATGACGTATGTGCAGCGCAGCATGACAGGCCGATAGTCCCTCCAGCAACGGCTAAAACCAATCCGCCCCGTTGCGGTCAAAAGAACAGAGGGGTTCAGACGATGTCCATCAAGGCGCGCGCCACCGGCGCATTGCTCGCAGCCATTCTTTCGACGACGGCCTTCCATGGTGCGTTCGCGGCCGACGACACGATCAAGGTCGGCATTCTGCATTCGCTGTCCGGTACCATGGCGATTTCCGAGACGACGCTCAAGGACGCCATGCTGATGCTCATCGACGAGCAGAACAAGAAGGGCGGCCTTCTCGGCAAGAAACTCGAAGCGGTGGTCGTCGACCCGGCCTCCGACTGGCCGCTGTTCGCCGAAAAGGCGCGTGAGCTGGTTTCCGTCGACAAGGTTTCGGCCGTCTTCGGCTGCTGGACGTCGGTATCGCGAAAGTCGGTCCTGCCGGTCTTCGAGGAACTGAACTCGATCCTCTTCTACCCCGTCCAGTACGAGGGCGAGGAAAGCCAGCGCAACGTCTTCTATACGGGGGCCGCGCCGAACCAGCAGGCAATCCCGGCCGTCGACTATCTTGCCGAGAACGAAGGTGTCGAGCGCTGGGTCCTCGCCGGCACGGACTATGTCTATCCGCGCACGACCAACAAGATCCTCGAAGCTTACCTGATCTCCAAGGGCGTCAAGCCCGAGGACATCATGATCAACTACACGCCGTTCGGCCATTCCGACTGGCAGACGATCGTCTCCGACATCAAGAAGTTCGGCTCTGCCGGCAAGAAGACGGCCGTCGTCTCGACCATCAACGGTGACGCCAACGTGCCCTTCTACAAGGAACTCGGCAACCAGGGCGTCAAGGCGGAAGACATTCCGGTCGTCGCCTTCTCGGTGGGTGAGGAAGAGCTTGCCGGTATCGACACCACGCCGCTTGTCGGTCACCTCGCCGCCTGGAACTATTTCCAGTCCGTCGACAACCCGGCCAATGCCGAGTTCATCAAGACGTGGAAGGCCTTCACCAAGAACGACAAGCGCGTCACCAACGACCCGATGGAAGCCCACTATATCGGCTTCAACATGTGGCTGAAGGCCGTCGAAAAGGCCGGGACCACGGATACGGACGCCGTGCTCGACGCGATGATCGGCGTTTCGGTGCCCAACCTGTCGGGCGGCTACTCCACCATGATGCCGAACCACCACATCACCAAGCCGGTGCTGATCGGTGAGATCCAGGCCGACGGTCAGTTCGAGACCGTCTGGGAAACGCCCGGCCTCGTGGTTGGCGACGAGTGGTCTGATTACCTGCCGGACTCCAAGGACCTGATCGCCGATTGGCGCAAGCCGCTGGAGTGCGGCAACTTCAACGTCGCTACAGGCAAGTGCGGCGGCAAGGGATCGTGATCTGACGGGGCAGAGGCATTTTCCTTCTGACATCGCCCCTCTCTGCGCAAGCGGGGAGGGGTTGGCAGGCGGTTGAGGCCGCCCGCCAACGAACCGCCATCCCGCCTTCACCGGGAACGGCCTTAATGTTCATCGCCCGAGGGGCCAAAATGTACGCACGGCTCATTCACCACGTCCTTCAGTTCCTGCTCGTCGCCATCTGTCTACTGCTGACGATGGTCGCGACGGACCTCAGGGCCGCCGACGATCTGCGCGCCAAGGTCAATGCGCTCGGCGGTGGCAGTTTCCAGGAAAACCAGAAGCAGGTCGAGGCGCTCGCTGGGACCGGCGACCCGAAGGTCGTTCCGGCACTCGAAGCGCTCGCCGCGGGCGATCTCTATCAACGCAAGGCCGACGGTCTCGTCTTCATCGTCAGGCCCGCCGGCGCCAATTTCAAGCTGATCGATGCCCTGACCGGCGAGGCGGTCGGCGAAGAGGCCAAGGCCGCGCTCGAAAAGGTCAAGGTCAATAACGGCCTGCGCCGCGTCATCCGGGCCGCGCTCGGCGGCCTGACGCTGATGAGCCCGGATACAAGCCTGCGCCTGCAGGCTGCCGGCACGATCCTCCGCACACCGTCGGCCGATGCCCTCGACGCGCTCGACACGGCCCTGGCCACGGAGACGGACGGTGCCGTCAAGGCCGTGCTCGAAAAGGCCCGCGCGGCGTCCATCCTCGTTTCAGATCGGCCCGTGGATGAGAAGAAGGCGGCCATCGCAACCATCGTACAAACCGGCGGCCGGGATTCCCTGTCGCTGCTGTCGGGCGCACTGCCGTCTGCCGATCAAAGCCTGCGCCCGGACATCGAGGCCGGCATCGAGCGGATCGACGACGAACTGGCGCTTTGGGCTGCAGGGCAGAACATCTGGTATGGCCTGTCGCTTGGTTCGGTGCTGTTGCTCGCCGCCATAGGACTTGCCATCACCTTCGGCGTGATGGGCATCATCAACATGGCGCATGGCGAGATGGTGATGCTCGGCGCCTACACGACCTTCGTGGTTCAGCAGGTCATCCGCACATCCTACCCCGAACTGTTCGACTGGTCGCTGGCCATCGCGCTGCCGCTCGCCTTCCTCGTCACGGGAGCCGTCGGTCTCGTCATGGAGCGCGGCATCATCCGGTTTCTCTACGGCAGGCCGCTCGAAACATTGCTTGCCACCTGGGGCGTTTCGCTGATCCTCCAGCAGGCTGTGCGCTCGATCTTCGGCCCGACGAACCAGGAGGTTGGCAATCCCGCCTGGATGTCCGGCGCCTTCGATATCGCCGGATTGACCATCACCTGGAACCGCCTTTGGATCATCGTCTTTTCGCTCGCCGTCTTTGCCTTCCTGCTCTTTCTGCTCAAGAAGACGCCGATGGGCCTGCAGATGCGCGCCGTCACGCAGAACCGCCGCATGGCCTCCTCCATGGGCATCAGGACGCCCTGGGTCGACGCCCTGACCTTCGCGCTCGGCTCCGGCATTGCCGGTATCGCCGGTGTCGCGCTCAGCCAGATCGACAATGTCTCGCCGAACCTCGGCCAGGGCTACATCATCGACAGTTTCATGGTCGTGGTCTTCGGCGGCGTCGGCAATCTCTGGGGTACCCTGGTGGGCGCCTTCACGCTCGGCATTCTCAACAAGGTGCTCGAGCCCTATGCCGGCGCCGTGCTCGGAAAGATCCTCGTGCTCGTGCTGATCATCCTCTTCATTCAGAAGCGGCCGCGTGGGCTCTTCGCACTCAAGGGCAGGGCGGTGGAAGCATGATCACCTCGTTTCTCCTCAAGGCGCTCGACCGTACCATCGTCACCGTCGTGGCGCTGTTGCTGGTCATTGCCCTGCTCGTTCCGGCACTGAACGTCCTGACGGCACCGGACCATCCGCTGCATGTGCCGACCTACATCGTCTCCCTGTTCGGCAAGTATCTCACCTATGCGCTGCTCGCGCTGGCGCTCGATCTCGTCTGGGGTTTCTGCGGCATCCTTTCGCTCGGCCACGCCGCCTTCTTCGCTCTCGGCGGGTATGCCATGGGCATGTATCTCATGCGCCAGATCGGGGCGCGCGGCTCCTACGGCAATCCGCTGCTGCCGGATTTCATGGTCTTCCTCAACTGGCAGGAACTGCCATGGTTCTGGTACGGCTTCGACATGTTCTGGTTCGCCGCGCTGATGGCGGTCGCCGTGCCGGGCCTGCTCGCCTTCGTCTTCGGCTGGTTCGCCTTCCGCTCCCGCGTCAACGGCGTCTATCTCTCGATCATCACCCAGGCGATGACCTTTGCGCTGCTGCTCGCCTTCTTCCGCAACGACATGGGCTTCGGGGGCAACAACGGCCTCACCGACTTCAAGGACATCCTGGGTTTCAACATCCAGTCGAACGGGACGCGCTCCGCCCTATTTGCTGCGTCCGCCATCGCGCTTGCGCTCTCGCTCGTCGTCACCTCGGGCATCGTGCGCTCGAAATACGGCAAGATCCTCGTCGGCGTGCGCGATGCAGAAAGCCGCACGCGCTTCCTCGGCTACCGCGTGGAGTACATGAAGCTCTTCGCCTTTGTGGTCTCGGCCATGATGGCCGGGATCGCCGGTGCGCTCTATGTGCCGCAGGTCGGCATCATCAATCCCGGCGAATTCGACCCGGCCAATTCCATCGAAGTCGTCATCTGGACGGCGGTCGGCGGGCGCGGCACGCTGATCGGCCCGATCGTCGGCGCCATCCTCGTCAATGGCGGCAAGAGCATCTTTACCGCCGCCTTCCCGGAATTCTGGCTTTTTGCGCTGGGCGGCCTCTTCGTGCTCGTCACGCTTTTCCTTCCGAGGGGCATCGTCGGCACGGCCCGGCAGATCATCGCGCGGCGCAGGGAATACCTGAGGGCGCGGGAAGCGGAAGCGGCGCGCGCCTTCGCGGCAGAGCCTCAGGCAGCGGAGTGAGAGACATGAACACGCTCGTCAGCAACGCAAAACCCACAAGCATCCTCTATCTCGACGGCGTGTCCGTCTCCTTTGATGGGTTCAAGGCATTGAATGCGCTGTCCTTCGTCATCGAACCTGGCGAACTTCGTGCGATCATCGGCCCGAACGGCGCGGGCAAGACCACGATGATGGACATCATCACCGGCAAGACGCGGCCGGACAGCGGCGAGGTCTTCTTCAAGGGCACGATCGACCTTACCCAGAAGGACGAGGCGGAGATCGCCCAGCTTGGTATCGGGCGGAAGTTCCAGAAGCCGACGGTCTTCGAAAGCCACACGGTCTGGGACAATCTGGAACTGGCACTGAACCGCGGGCGCGGCGTCTTTTCCACCTTGTTCTACCGCCTTTCCCATGAGGACAAGGCGCGCATCGAGGACATTCTTACGACCGTGCGTCTCGGCGCTCGCAAGGATGACTATGCGGCCAATCTCAGCCACGGCCAGAAGCAATGGCTGGAGATCGGCATGCTGCTGGCGCAGGAACCGGAAATGCTGCTGGTCGACGAACCGGTCGCGGGCATGACGGACGCCGAGACGGCGGAAACGGCGATCCTTCTCAGGGAAATCGCCAAGACCCGCTCGGTGGTGGTCGTCGAACACGACATGGGCTTCATCCGCGATCTCGGCGTGAAGGTGACATGTCTTGCCGAAGGTTCGGTTCTGGCGGAGGGCTCGATCGATTTCGTCAGCGCCGACCAGAAGGTCATCGAAAACTATCTGGGGAGGTGAGGCCATGCTGACTGTCGAAAAGGCCAGCCTGCATTACGGCGCGGCACAGGCGCTACGCGGCATCTCGCTGACGGCAGAGATGGGCAGGATCACCTGCGTGCTCGGCCGCAACGGCGTGGGCAAGTCGAGCCTGCTGCGGGCCATCACCGGGCAGCATCCGCTTTCCGCCGGAACGGTCAGTTTCAACGATGTCAGGCTCGACGGGATGGCGCCGTACGGCCGCGCCAAGCAGGGCATCGGCTATGTGCCGCAGGGGCGCGAAATCTTTCCGCTGCTGACGGTGAAGGAAAATCTCGAATCCGGTTACGCGCCGCTGAAACGCTCCGAACGCTTCGTGCCGAACGAGATTTTCAGTCTGTTTCCGGTGCTGCAAAGCATGCTTGGCCGGCGCGGCGGCGATCTGTCTGGCGGCCAGCAGCAGCAGCTCGCCATCGGCCGGGCACTGGTGACGCGCCCCAAAATCCTCGTGCTGGACGAGCCGACGGAGGGCATCCAGCCGTCGATCATCAAGGATATCGGTCGTGCCATCCGCTATCTGCGCGATTCCACCGGCATGGCGATTCTGCTCGTCGAGCAATATCTGGATTTCTGCCGCGAGCTTGCCGACCAGGTCTACATCATGGATCGCGGCGAGATCGTGCATGAAGGGCCGGCGGAAACGCTCGACACACCGGAGGCACGCCGGCATCTGACGGTGTGATCCGCGCGCACTGAGGTGTCCCGCCTAGCCCTAACTGCCGATGAATTCCCGGCGCACGATGCCATGGCGCTGAAGCTTGTCGTAAAATGTCTTGCGGGGGATTTGAAGCGCGGCAATCGTTTCCTGCACGTTGCCGCCATGGGCGGAAAGCGTCTCGCGGATGATCTCCGCTTCGAGCCGTTCCAGCCGTTCGGGCAATGATCCGGCTTGCCTGTCAGCCGGCGGCGATGTCGTGGCAGGCGCCGGCGGCACGAGACCGAGTACGACACGTTCGGCGAAGTGCGAGAGTTCGCGAACATTGCCCGGCCAGTCATGCGCGCGCAGATGGCGCAGGATCTCCGCCGAGAGCACCGGCGGTGGGCGCTGGAAGCGGCGCGCGGCGCGCTCGGCGAAATAGCTGAACAGCAGCGGGATGTCATCGCTCCGCTCCCGCAGCGGCGGAATTGTCAGCGAGACCACGTTGAGGCGATAGTAGAGGTCTTCCCGGAAACCCTTGCGCTGTTGGGGATCGGCGAGATCGACTTTTGCCGCGGCGACGATGCGGATGTCGACGGGCCGTACCTCGTTGGTGCCGAGGGGCGTCACCTCGCGCAATTCCAGCACGCGGAGCATCTGGACCTGCGTCGAGAGCGGCATGCTTTCAAGCTCGTCGAGAAACAGGGTGCCGCCGCTCGAATGTTCGATGCGGCCGACGCGCTTCTTCTGCGCGCCGGTGAAGGCGCCCGGCTCATGGCCGAACAGTTCGCTCTCGATCACCTGTTCCGGTAAGGCGCCGCAATTGAGCGCCACGAAATTGCCCCTCGCACGCCGGCTCCAGCCATGCAGCAGGCGCGCGACGACCTCCTTGCCGCTGCCCGTTTCGCCGGTGACCAGCACGTCGACATCCGTATCGGCGATCTGGCGCAGGGTCTGGCGCAGGCGATCCATGACAAGGGTCTGGCCGATCAGCGGGAAATCGTCTTCCGCCTGCCGCACCGCGTCGCGCAGCCGCCGGTTTTCGAGGACAAGGCTGCGTTTTTCGGCGGCGCGACGCACGCACTGGATCAGCCGCTCGGATGGGAACGGCTTGGCGATGAAGTCATAGGCGCCGTCCTGGATGGCTTTGACGGCGGTCGAGATATCGCCGTGGCCGGTAATCAGGATGACAGGGATTTCCGGATCGATGGCACGGATACGTTCGAAGAGCTGGAGGCCGTCCATGCCGGGCATGCGGATATCGGAGACGACGGCGCCGGCAAAATCGCGGTCGAGTTCCGACAGCGCCTCGGCGGCAGAGCCGAGCGGCGTGACGGCAAAATCCGCCAGTTCCAGCGTTTGCGCGGTGGCGCGCAGCAATTGCCGGTCGTCGTCGACGAGGAGGACTGGCGTGCTCATTGCGCTGCCTTTCTGAGATGAACGCTGAAGGTTGCCCCGCCCGCGTGGGTTTCAACCTCCAGCCGGCCGCCATAATCGGAAACGATGTCCTTGGCGATGACGAGGCCGAGGCCAAGGCCTTTTTCCTTGGAGGTGTTGAAGGGCTCGAAGAGCTGGGCGAGAACGGTTTCCGACAGGCCGGGGCCGTTGTCGGCAACCGTAACGGTGACCGCGTTGCCGTCGACGCCGACACTCACATTCACCCGCCCGTCCGGACGGGGTTCCACGGCTTCAAGCGCGTTCTGGAAGAGGTTGATCAACACCTGCTCCAGCCTCAACCGGTTACCGCGGACTTGAAGATCCAGCGGGAATGGCGCGACGACCAGGCGATCCAGCCGCCCGGTGAAGCGGCTGCGCAGGAGCATCAGCGCGCCGTCGATGACGTCATGCATCGCGACCGGCTCCTCGGCCGTGCGGCCCTTGCGCGCAAGGGCCTTGAGGTCTTCGGTGATTGTCGCGATGCGATCCGTCAGGTTGGCGATATGGCCGAGATTTTCGCTTGCCGGCTCCGGTTTGCCGCGGCCCAGAAAGACCTTCGCATTATCGGCGTAGGCGCGAATGGTGGCGAGAGGCTGGTTGATTTCATGCGCGACGCCCGCCGCGACCTGGCCGAGAATGGCAAGGCGGTTCGCCTGCACGAGATCCTGTTGCACCGCCTGCAATTTCGTCTCGGTCTCGCGGTGGTCGGCGATCTCCGCTTCGAGATGGTCGCGGGCAAGGCTGAGATCGCGGGTCCGCTCCGTCACGCGGCGCTCCAGCTCCTCGCGGGCGGCCTGATCGCGGGCGGCATTGGCGAGCGCGACCTGCCGCCGGCGAAGCCAGATCGCGGCCGCAATCGCAACCGCGCCGAGAAGAAGGAGGGCCAGGAGGCGCGCCTCCCGCATGGCTGCGGCGACAGCGTCACCCGTCGGCACCAGATATTCGAATTGCCAGGGCGTCGATAGGACGGGCGTGACGATGCGCAGGAATGATTGCGCCCCGCCACCGGGCAGCACCGCGCGAACGATATTGCTTTCGGCCTGCCGTTCGAAGGGAAGCGGTGCGAGTGGCGCCTCACCGAACTGCAGGCTTTCGCGGATGGCGGCGAGGCTGTCGGTTGGCAGCGGTTCCGTCGTCATGAAGCGCCACGAGGCAATGCTGGTGATCAGGACGACATGATTGGCATCGACCACATAGGAGGGGCGCTGCGTCTCGTGCCAGTCCTTTTCGAGCTGGTCGAACTCCATCTTGACCACGACGACGCCAAGCGCCGCATTTGCCGGTCCGATGCGGTGCGAAATGTATAGGCCGGGCCGTTTGCTGACCGATCCAAGCGCGAAGTGCTCCGCCGTGCCCTCTTTCATGGCGCGGGAGAAGTAGGCGCGGAATGAATAGTCGTTGCCGACGAAACTCGTCGGCTCGCGCCAGTTGCTGGCCGAAACCGCCACGCCCCTGGTGTCGATGACATAGATCACCGCGGCGCTCGTTCCCGTGACGAGTTCCTCCAGCTTGCGGTCGAGCACTTGCCGTTTGCCCTCATCCGCGTCCGTCAATGCATCGGTGACGTCCCGGTCGCGCGACAGCAGGAAGGGCAGGGCGCGCGGGCGCTCAAGCACGGCACGAAGGAGGGCGACCTTGAGATTCGCGTCGGTCCGCCCCTGCGCCTCGATCGCCGAAAGGGCGATGGTGCGACCGTAGTGCCCAGCCGCATAAAGTGCACCCAGCGCCAGACCAAGGAAAAGCGCGACGAAGGCAAGCCATTGCCGCCGTGTCGAGCGAGCAAGGTCTGCGGGCGTGCGCGTGACAGACGTGTCATCCATCGCAAAATTTGAGCATGAAACCGCACTTCACGCAATGGATTATGTGCGAAATTCCGCACGAATGCAGGCCAATGGATTTGCAGCCCCTAGAAATAAGGAAATGATTTCAAACGCGTAACATCATGTTCGTCACTTGGCACGCCCTTTGCTGCGTTAGCTGGCAGTTCAGCAAGTCACCCCGGGAAGAGCCGGTTCTCCGGTCGGGGTGCAAAAGGAGGAAGCCATGCACATTTCGTCTGCTGTCGCGCAAACGCGGGACCCGAAACCCTTCTATACGCATCTCTATTTTCAGGTGATCGTCGCGATCATCGCCGGCATGCTCGTCGGTCACTTCTATCCGGATTTCGGTGCCGGGCTGAAGCCGCTCGGCGATGCCTTCATCCGGCTGGTCAAGATGATCATTGCCCCCGTGATCTTCCTGACGGTCGCGACCGGCATTGCCGGCATGTCGGACCTCAAGAAGGTCGGCCGTGTCGCCGGAAAGGCGATGATCTACTTCCTGACCTTTTCCACGCTGGCGCTTGCCGTCGGCATGGTCGTCGCCAATGTCGTGCAGCCGGGCGCCGGCATGCATATCGATCCGGCGTCGCTCGATGCCGATGCCGTGGCGACCTATGCCACCAAGGCGCATGAATCGACCATCACCGGCTTTCTGATGAACATCATTCCGCAGACCATCGTTGGCGCGTTTGCCGAGGGGGATATCCTGCAGGTGCTGTTCTTTTCGGTCCTCTTCGGCATTGCGCTTGGCATGGTCGGCGAACAGGGCAAGCCTGTCGTCGATTTCCTGCAGTCGCTGACGTCGCCGATCTTCCGCCTGGTCGCGATCCTCATGAAGGCCGCACCGATCGGCGCTTTTGGCGCCATGGCGTTTACCATCGGCAAATACGGCATCGGCTCGGTCGCCAATCTCGCCTTCCTGATCGCCACCTTCTACGTCACCTCGTTGCTCTTCGTGTTCGTGGTGCTGGGGGCGGTCGCCAAGTACAACGGCTTCTCCATCCTGGCGCTCATCCGCTACATCAAGGAAGAACTGCTGCTCGTTCTCGGCACATCGTCGTCGGAAGCAGCGTTGCCTGGCCTGATGCAGAAGATGGAAAAGGCCGGCTGCAAGCGCTCGGTCGTCGGCCTCGTCATTCCGACGGGCTATTCGTTCAACCTCGACGGCACGAATATCTACATGACGCTGGCGGCTCTGTTCATCGCGCAGGCCATGGATATCCCCCTGTCGATCGGCGACCAGATCCTCCTGCTGCTCGTGGCCATGCTGAGCTCCAAGGGCGCTGCCGGCATCACCGGAGCAGGCTTCATCACGCTCGCTGCGACCCTTTCGGTGGTGCCCTCCGTGCCGGTCGCCGGCATGGCGCTGATCCTCGGCATCGACCGCTTCATGTCGGAATGCCGCGCCCTGACCAACTTCGTGGGCAACGCCGTGGCGACCATCGTCGTCGCCCGCTGGGAAAACGAGCTGGATGTCGAAAAGCTCAATGCTGCGCTCAACGGCGGCGCCACGGAAACCTTCGTCGATACGGCGGTGTTGCAGCCGGGCGAATAATCACTCGATCTCAACGGGCAGGCGCTGATGAACGGTCGGCGCCTGTCAATTTTCGCCTGCCGCACCCATCTACACCGAGCTGAGCAAGATGCTCGTCTCGCTGTTGATGATGCCATCGACGTCGCGGACTTCTCGGAGGATGCGGTCGAAATCGCTGAGGCTGTTGGCGCGGATTTCGGCGACAAGGTCCCATGCGCCGTTGGTGGTATGCAAGGCATAAAGCTCCGGCAGGCCGCGCAGGAATTTGATGACCTTGGTGGTTGTTCGTCCGCCGACCTCGATCATCATGATCGCGCGGATCCCCCGATTGTCGTAGTCCTGGCGCACCCGCAGCGTGAAGCCGAGCACGGCGCCGCTGTCGAGAAGCCGGTCGATGCGGGTCTGCACCGTGGCCCGCGACACTCCCAGGACCGATGCGATTTTGGAAACTGGCGCGCGTCCGTCTTCCCGCAGAATGGAGATGAGCTGGTGATCAAGTTCGTCGAAAATGTGCATACAAAACGCATAATCTCAATGCGCAAATTGCGCAATTACGCGCCGTGAATTTTACACGTTTGAAATTTCAACTCATTTCTTGCCTGCCTAGGCTGATTTCATCGAATTTCCCGATGGAGATCAAATCGTGGTTGAGTATGTCGATGCCGGCGCCGTGATCGCGCGGAGCGCTGCCTGAGATGAAGAGACTTTCCGTACAGGCGCCGAAGGGCGTCGTAATGATCCGTCCGCACCACTTCGGCCCCAATCCCATGACGGCCAAGGACAACGCCTTTCAGGCGACCGATGCGGCCCGCCAGCCGTCCGCGATCGCGCTGGCTGCCCATGACGAAGTGACCCGCATGGCGGACGGACTGAGCGCGGCCGGCGTGGCGGTTCACCTCTTCGAGGACGAGACGGCGACCCGCCCCGATTCCGTCTTCCCGAACAACTGGTTTTCCACCCATTCGGGCGGTCATGTGGCGATCTATCCGATGTATTCCGAGAGCCGCCAGAGCGAACGTCGCCCCGATGTCATCGAGATGCTGAAGACGGAGTACCGCGTTCAGGACGTCATCGACTATTCGGGCCTGGAAAAGGACGGCGTCTATCTGGAAGGCACCGGCGCAATGGTGCTCGATCATATCGGCCGTGTCGCCTATGCCGCCCGCTCCAACCGCACCAACGAGGTCGCGCTCGAGCGGTTTTGCACCCACTTCAATTTCGAGCCGATGGTCTTCGATGCTGTCGATCGCAATGGCAATTCGATCTACCATACCAACGTTCTCATGTGCATCGGCACGGATTTCGCGCTGATCGGCGCCGGCATGATCCCGGACGCCGTCCGCCGCCGGGAAATCTGCGCCCGCCTGGAGGAAACCGGGCGCCAGACCATCGAGCTTACCGTCGAGCAGATCGAGAATTTTGCCGGCAACGCTATCGAGCTCGAGGGCGAGGGCGGTCGCGTCGTCGTCATGTCGACCCGAGCACGGGCCTCTTTGCGTCCCGATCAAGTCGCAGCGCTCGAAGCTTCGGTCCGCATCCTCGCCTTTGACGTTCCGACCATCGAGCTTGCCGGCGGATCGGTGCGCTGCATGCTCGCGGGCATTCATCTGTCGAGAAGAGAACTCGCCGGTACGCAAAAACTTTACGCCGCCGCAACCGGTCGATAGAAGCACCCTCAATTCCAGCCAAAGGCAGAAAAATGTCGCAGTCACGCCCCGTCTATCAGTTCAACAACATCATCGTGCGCACCCCGTCGCAGTCGGTCGTCAACGGCCTGCGTGCCGACGATCGCGGCAACCCCACTTATGAAGGTATCAAGGCTGAGCATGACGCCTATATCGCGGCGATGAAGGATGCCGGCGTGAAGGTGACGGTGCTGCCGGCGCTCGAAGCATTCCCGGACTCGATCTTCGTCGAAGACCCGGCGCTCGTCTTCACCGAAGGCGCGATCCTGCTGCGTCCGGGTGCGGAGACGCGCGTCAAGGAAACGCCGGAGATCGAACCGACCCTTCGTGCCATGTTCGATACCGTGATCGACCTGCCGGCCGGCGGCTTTGCCGATGGCGGCGACGTGCTCACCACCCGCGAGAGCGTCATGATCGGCCTGTCTGCCCGTACCGACAGGACCGGTGCTGCCGCGCTGCAGGATTGCCTCGCCAAGCTCGGCCGCAAGAGCGAGATCGTCGCCACGCCGGAAGGCGTGCTGCACTTCAAGACCGACTGCTCGCTGCTCGACGACGAGACCGTGCTGTCCACGGCACGCCTGGCGAAATCCGGCGCATTCGACCGCTTCAAGCAGGTGATCATTCCGGACGGCGAGGAGCCGGCGGCCAACGCATTGCGCGTCAACGACGTCGTGATGGTCGGTTCCGACTTCCCGCACACCATCGAGATGCTCGACAAACTCGGCTACAGGGTCGTCCCCGTGAAGACCACCGAGATCGGCAAGATCGACGCGGGCCTGTCCTGCATGTCGCTGCGCTGGTTCAGCAACACACTCTAGCATTTCGCCTTTCAGGCAGGATCCGGCGCCGAAGCGACACCGCTTCGGCCGGAGACGCACGCTTGCAATTCCCGAGGAGGACATCATGAAGACTTTGAAAATCGCCCTGTTCGCAGGGGTCGCCCTTTCCATGGCCGCGGGAAGCGCGCTGGCGGAGGACACGCTGCGCCTCGGCATGACGCCCGAGCCCTACATGCCCTTCACCCAGGTCAATTCCTCCGGTGAGTGGGAAGGGTTGGAAGCCGACCTGTCGCGCGCCCTTTGCGAGAAGATGGCCGTGAAATGCGAAATGAACCAGATGGCCTGGGACGGCCTGATCCCGTCGCTCAAGGAGAACAAGGTCGATTTCATCATCGGCGCCTTCTCGATCACCGACGAACGCCGCCAGGTCGTCGACTTCTCGGCTCCCTACTATACGGAAGGCACCTCCTTCGTCGGCGCCAAGGCCGATACGAGCGAGATCAAGATCGTCGATGCGGCTGACGGTTCCGGCAAGATCGTCGATCCCGCGAGCGTCGAGGGCAAGATCGTCGGCGTACAGACCTCCAGCGTGCAGGCGGCCTATGTCACGAAGTATCTGACCGGCGTGGAAGCGAAGAGCTACGACACCGCTGACAACTCGGTCGCCGATCTCGTGGCGGGCCGCGTCGACTACGTGCTGGTTCCCGATCTCTATATCCAGACCTTCCTGAAGTCGCCCGATGGCGCGGACTATGAGGTCAAGGTCGAAGTGCCGAAGAACATCGTCCTCGGCGAGGGTGTGGCCTATGCCGTGCGCAAGGGCGACGCGGCGACCCTTGAAAAGATCAATGCCGGTCTTGCCGCACTGGAAAAGGACGGCACGGTCCAGAAGCTCGTCGACCAGTGGATCTTCGGTAAGAAGTAACGTTTTCGCGGGCGGCGCGCCTTTTGCGCGCCGCCCGTTTGAAAACGGGCCATCGCGGCGACGGGGCGGGGAGGAACGGATGGACAATTACTGGCAATTGCTCGCCTGGGGCGGCGAGGGTTGGGGTGACGATTTCGCCTGGGGTCTGCTGATGACCCTGCAGGTTTCCGCAGTTGCCTATGCAGTGGCGGTGCTGTTCGGCTTCCTTGGAGCTGCCGGCAAGCTGTCAAAGCATCGCCTGGCGCGTTTCCTGGCCGATGTCTATACGACGGTCGTCCGCTCGCTTCCCGAACTGCTGGTCATCCTTCTGCTTTATTTTTCCGTCGCCAGCAGTGCGGAACGCCTGCTGAAGCATTTCGGCCTCGTCGCCGAGACTTTCCAGTTCAGTTCCTTCTGGGCTGCGATTTTCGCGCTCGCCTTCGTCTCGGGCGCCTTCATGACCGAGGTGTTGCGCTCCGCCTTCCTCGCGGTGCCGCCCGGACAGGTCGAGGCGGCAATCTCCATCGGCATGCCACGGCGAAAGATATTCACGCGCATCGTCCTGCCGCAGATGATGCGCCACGCGGTGCCGGGCATGGGCAATCTCTGGCTGTCGATCACCAAGGAGAGCGCCATCATCAGCGTGCTCGGCTCGTTCAGCGAGCTGCTCTACACGGGATACCGGGCGGCCGCGGGCACCAAACAATACATCTTCTTCTACGGACTGACGGCTGTGCTCTTCCTTGCGATCACGCTTGTTTCCGCGCTTGCCATTGCAAGGATCGAGCGCCACCTCAACCGGGGGCATCATTGATGGAGACGATCTCCAACGTCATCGGCTTCCTGCCGGACCTGATCAAGGCCACCCCGCTCACGCTGCTTCTGACGGCGGTGGCCGGCGCGTTCGGCCTCGTTATCGGTACGCTCGTCGCACTCGCCCGGCTGTCTGGCCGCGGCCTTCTGTCCATGCCGGCCTATGCCTTCACCTTCGTCTTTCGCGGCACGCCGCTCCTGGTGCAGATTTATCTGGTCTATTACGGATTGGGACAGGTGCTGCCCGGTACCTGGGTGCGCCACAGTGTCCTGTGGCCCTATCTCCGCGATGGCCTCTGGTACGCGATCTTCGCGTTGAGCCTCAACCAGGCCGCCTATAATGCCGAGGTGATCCGCGGTGCGATCAAGGCGGTTCCGCGCGGCCAGGTGGAGGCGGCCAAATCGATCGGCATGCCTGCAATGATGATCCTGCGCCGTATCACCTTGCCGCAGGCCCTGCGCTCGTGCCTGCCAGTCCTGACGGGCGATCTTATCATCCTCCTGAAGTCGACGTCGCTGGCCTCGACGATCACGATCCTGGAATTGATGGGAACGGCGCGCATGCTGCAGCGTCAGTCGCTCCTGATCTTCGAGCCCTTGATTGCCGCGGGCATCATCTACTTCACGGTCGTCTTCATTCTGACGCGCATCATGGGCGTGATCGAAGGCAGGCTCACTCGTTATCGCACGACCAAGATATAAGGAGGCGGACATGGTTGCATCGGCACTTTCCGTGAAGAACATCCACAAGAGCTTCGGCGCCGTCGAGGTGTTGAAGGGCGTCTCCTTCGAAGCCAAGCCCGGCGACGTCATCTCGCTGATCGGCAGCAGCGGTTCCGGCAAGAGCACGTTGTTGCGCTGCATCAACTATCTTGAGACGCCGGACGAAGGCGAGATCACTGTCTCCGGAGAGACGGTCCGCACCGTCAAACGCAAGGACGGCAAGTTCCACGCCGCCGACCGACGCCAACTCGAGCATATCCGCAGGCGGCTGGGCATGGTGTTCCAGGGCTTCAATCTCTGGTCTCACAAGACGATCCTCGAGAACATCATCGAAGGTCCCGTCCATGTGCTCGGCATGTCGCGGAAGGATGCGGTAGACGAAGCCGGGTTGCTGATGGAAAAAGTCGGCATCACCGCAAAGCGCGATCATTTTCCGAGCCAGCTTTCCGGCGGCCAGCAGCAGCGTGCGGCAATCGCCCGTTCTCTGGCGATGAAACCGGATGTCATGCTCTTCGACGAGCCGACATCGGCACTCGATCCGGAATTGGTCAACGAGGTCCTGCTCGTCATCAAGGCGCTTGCCGAAGAAGGGCGCACCATGGTCATGGTCACGCATGAAATGGCGTTGGCACGCGATATTTCGAGCGAGGTCATCTTCCTGCACAAGGGGTTGGTGGAAGAACGCGGCGTCCCCGCTCAGGTCATGCGCGACCCGCAGTCGGCGCGCCTGCGTCAGTTTCTCCAGCTTCCGTGAAGGCGGGAACGTTCAGCCGTAGCATTTAATACCTGAAACAAAGAATTTAGAGCATGTCTGATTCAATCTGAACCTGACATGCTCTGGGGCAAGGCGCAGTGCGCACGGGGTTGAAGCCCCTCCAGGAATGTTTGACAAGCGGGGACATCGCGACCGCTTCGGTGCTCGCCCCCGCAGATGACCATACCCTACGGCCATTCCCTCAGGTCTCGTCCGTAATCATCTTCCCTCCGAAGATCTATCGCTGCGATCGAAGCGGCAAATTCCATCGACATGCGGCGATTTGCATTTGCACGGCTCTTCCTGATTGACCACGCCAAAGAGAACATATAGAGAACACGCATGAAGAAGTCGATACAGCAACGCTTGGCCATTCTGTCAGATGCTGCGAAGTATGATGCCTCATGCGCCTCCAGCGGAACGACAAAACGCGACTCGGCGCAGACCGGAGGTCTTGGTTCGACGGAAGGTGCGGGAATTTGCCATGCCTATGCACCGGATGGGCGATGCATTTCGCTGCTCAAGATCCTGCTTACCAATTTCTGCATCTTCGACTGCGCCTATTGCATCAACCGCTCGTCAAGCAATGTGGAGCGCGCCCGCTTTACCGCCGAGGAGGTGGTCTGGTTGACGCTCGAATTCTATCGACGCAACTATATCGAGGGACTGTTCCTTTCTTCCGGGATTATCCGTTCGCCCGATCACACGATGGCGGAGATGGTGCGTGTGGCGCAGGACTTGCGCACTGTTCACGGGTTTCGCGGATACATTCATTTGAAGTCCATTCCCGATGCGGCGCCGGAACTGATCGAGCAGGCAGGGCTCTATGCCGATCGTCTTTCACTCAATATCGAGTTGCCGACCGATGCCAGCATTGGCCGCTTCGCGCCGGAAAAGCATCCAGACGGAATTCGCCGCGCGATGGGAGATTTGCGTCGGAAGATCGAGGCTGCCGACGAGCCGACCTTGCAGACAAAGCGGCGCAAGCGTTTCGTGCCCGGCGGCCAGAGCACGCAGATGATCGTCGGGGCTGACGATGCAGACGACGCCACCATCCTGAAAACCAGCGCCCGGCTCTACAGCGGCTATGGGCTGAAGCGTGTCTATTATTCGGCCTTCAGCCCCATTCCCGATGCCTCGCGCGCGCTGCCGCTCATCAAGCCGCCGCTGGTGCGCGAACACCGGCTCTATCAGGCGGATTGGCTCTATCGGTTCTACGGTTTCGATGTCGAGGAGATCACCGGGGCAACGGGCGGCATGCTGGATCTCGATCTGGATCCGAAGCTCGCCTGGGCGCTCGCAAACCGCCAGGCCTTTCCGGTCGACGTCAACCGCGCCGAGCGCGAGCGCTTGCTGCGTGTGCCCGGGCTTGGTACGAAAACGGTGACCTCCATTCTTTCCAGCCGCCGTTTTCGGCGTCTCAGACTTGAGGACCTGGCGCGCCTCGGGGTTTCGCTTCGCAAGGTGCGCGCCTTCATCGAGGCAGACGGCTGGGTCCCGCGCCGGCTTGCGGATCGAGCGGACCTCAAAGCTCTTTTCACACCGAAGCCGGAACAACTCTCCTTGCTCTGATGCAGACGATCGCACTTGAAGGTCGAGGCGATTTTTCCGAGTGGCGCGATGCCGCGCGGGCCTTGGCGGCGGCCGGCGTTTCGCCGGGAGAGACGGATTGGCGCATCGCCAGCCCCGACGGCGAGCTGTTCGGGGCGGGTGCGTTGCCCGGCTCGCCCCCGCTCGAAAAAACGGCTCGGCCGCTCACCGTGCCGCCCGCCTTCCTTCCCCTGGCCGAGACGGTCGTCTGTCACACGGAGCCCTCCCGTTTCCATCTGCTCTACACGTTGCTGTGGCGGTTGCAGTCCGATCGCTTCCTGCTTGAGCTCGACGCGGACAAGGACGTCGCCTTGGCGCGCCGCCTTGCCAAGAACGTCAACCGCGACAGCCACAAGATGACAGCCTTCGTGCGCTTCAAGGAAATGGCCGGCGCGATCGGCGGCCGGCGCCGTTTCTTTGCCTGGTTCGAGCCGTCCCATTTCGTCGTCGCGCGCACGGCGCCCTTCTTCCGCCGGCGCTTTGCCGATATGGACTGGATCATCGCAACGCCCAACGGCACAGCAAGCTGGGATGGCGACAATCTTCTCTTCGACAATCGACCGGGCGAGAACCCCGGGCATGGCGATCCTACGGACGATCTCTGGCGGACCTATTACACCAGCATCTTCAATCCGGCCCGCCTCAAGGTGAAGGCCATGCAGGCGGAGATGCCGAAGAAATATTGGCGCAACCTGCCGGAAGCCGATCTCATTCCCGGCATGATTGCCAATGCCGAGGCCAGTGTGCGGGCAATGGCCGAACAGGCCGCCAAGGATCCACCGACGTTCCACTATCGTGTCCGACAAACGTCGAACGCCAGTCCCCGGGGCGAACCGCCCCCCGTTCAGACCATCGAGGCTTTGCGGGAAGAGGCGCGCGGCTGCACGCGTTGTCCTCTGCATTGCATGGCAACGCAGACCGTTTTTGGCGAAGGGCCGACATCGACCCCCATGATGATGGTTGGCGAACAGCCGGGCGATCACGAAGACCTTGCCGGTCGCCCGTTCGTCGGCCCCGCAGGAAAGATCTTCGAGACGGTCCTGGAGGAGGCCGGTGTCGCCCGCGACGCCGTCTATCTCACCAATGCGGTCAAGCATTTCAAATATCAGCCGCGCGGCAAGCGGCGCATTCACGAAAGACCCAACAGGGGTGAGATCGACCATTGCCGCTGGTGGCTCGCGAAGGAGGTGGAGCTTGTGAAACCGCGCCTTGTCGTTGCGCTTGGCGCCACCGCCTTCTACGCGCTGAGCGGGGAGCGCAAGCGGCTTGACCAGGTCCGCGGCGAGGTGATCGCCACGCAAAGCGACACCATGCTTTACCCGACAATCCACCCATCCTATCTGCTTCGATTGCCGGACGAGGCGGAGCGACGGCGTCAACGGGCCCTCTTTGTCGAAGACATCAGACACGCATGGCAATTGGCAGCGGACCTCGAGGCGCGGCAGCAAGGCGGAGGGGCGCCTTGAACGCGACGACGACTTCGGCGCGCGACAGTGCGCAATCGCGCGCCACGGTGCAAACGGCGCGCGCGACGCGCATTCATTTCACGCTCACATCATAGCGCCTGGATCACGAACGGCGGGTGCGTGTCCGCCCAGCGCCAGGCGAGCACCGGCCTGGAAAGGGCGAAGAACCATCCTCATTGCTTCAAGTGCGAGCCATGAAGCACAGCCGACCGCCGCCCTTTGCCTACATGAAGTCCCGGCGAACGCGCTTTTCGAACGTCTTGCGGAAAACTTCATCGTCACCCTCGTAGGCAACAAGCTCGGCGGTCGTAACCCACTCCTCCGCCGTGCACGACAAGCGGGCGGTGGAGACGGTACGCAAGAACCAGCCGTCGCGCTGCATGTCGCAAGTCCATGTGGACTGGCCGCTCATCGACAATGGATCGTCCGGCTTGACCGACCACAATTCCTCGCGCAACTGGCGGGTGGAAAGACCCGTACCGGGACGCTCCGAAAGCCCGGTGTCTTCATGGATATGGTAGTCCGTGCGGTTCGCCGTCATATCCTTCGTCACCCAGCGCCGCGTGGTGCCGGGAGCGTGCTCGATATATTTCGGCAACGGATCGGGATTGTCCGGCTCCTTGACCGTGATCTTCTCGTGTGCGCCGAGCTGTGGCAGGGCAAGGACCAGCGAGGCGAGATCGAGCGTAACGCCGGGGTCCGTCGGCGCTGGCAGGATCATCGGCCAATATGCCGTCGAGATCGACAGGCGGATGCGGTGGCCCTTGCGGAAACGATAACCGCAGGCATCCAGCTCGATGCGAAGGGCGGTCTTCTCGCCGCGGGGAACAGCCGCGGGATGTTCGTATCCGTTGCGGTGGGCAAGGTTCAGCACGCCGAAGCACACACGCGTCGCGGTGCCATCGGGGTGAACGTCGACGAGGCGGGCGCAGAGATTGGCCCAGTCCCCGTCGCAAGCGACCTGCACCGCCAGCACCGGGCGACCGAGGATATCGATATCCTCTTCCAGCACCGCCGTTTCCACGACCATGGAACCGGCATCGTCGCCGCGTTGGTCGATCGCCATTTCGGCGTCGGGCTTGAGGGTAAAGTATTCCCCTGAAGCCGTACCGGTATCCAGCGGCGAACGGATATAACGGTCATGCCCCTTGGCACCGGGGATAGGCGCTCCGGAAACGAGCCTGCCGGACGGATCGACGTGGAAATTCGCCGCCTCCGGCGCACGCCAGCTCTGCTTGCCGATCCAGAAGCCATTGTCGAAATCGCGGCGCGGGGCAGGGCGGATATCGTCCATGATATAGGCGCGTACCTGCGGCAGGGTTTCGATGCCGTTCTGCTCACCGCGCAGCCAACGGTTCCACCAGCGGATCGCCTCGCCGAGGAAATCGGCGCGCGGCTTGGGCCAGGCGAAATGCGGATATTTGTGCACCCACGGGCCGATCAGGGCCTTGGCCTTCTCGCCGAGGCCTTCCACTGCCTTTAGCGGCGTGTTGCGATAGCCGTCCGCCCAGCCGGCAATAACGAGGGCGGGAACCTGCACATCGTTGAAATTCTCACTGATGGAGCCGTGTTTCCAGAAGGCGTCGCGGCGCTGATGCATCAGCCACTCCTCCATGAAATAGGGTTCTTTCTCCAGTCGCTCGAACCACATGTCACGCCAGCGGTCGCCGACAAGTGCCGGGTCGGGCGAGCGGGATTGGTAGGCGAGCATGGTCGCCGCCCAGGAAAGCTGGGCGGAAAGATGCGTACCGTTCTTGTAGTGGATGTCGTCGTTGTAGCGGTCGACGGTGGAGGCGATGGAAATGACGGCCTTCAGCGCGGGCGGCTTGAGCGCTGCGACCTGGAGGCAGTTGAAGCCGCCCCAGGAGATGCCCATCATGCCGACCGACCCGTTCGACCAGGGCTGGGCGGCGATCCAGGTGATAAGTTCGAAGGCGTTCGCCAGCTCCAGCGGCGTGTATTCGCCGTCGATGACCCCATCGGATTCGCCCGAGCCCCTGATATCGACCCGCACCCCGGCAATGCCGGCGGCGGCGAAGACGGGATAGGTGGAATCGTCCCGCAGGCAGGTGCCGTCATGCTTGCGGTAGGGCAGGAATTCGAAAACCGCTGGTACCGGATCGTTTTCCGCGCCCTCCGGCATCCAGATGCGGGCGGCAAGCCGTGTCCCGTCCGCAAGCGTGATCCATTCATTTTCTATGACGGTAAAAGCGCGTTCGCCTGGCATGGTTCTGAGTAACTCCGTCCGGGAGCGTTTGCCGCGCAAACGCTCCAACCTCCATTAGGGAATTGGCCTGGTGAGGCTACGCATCGAGCCAGACGCGGCTGCCGATATAGCCGTTCGACATGTCGTTGCCGATATCGTCGACATAGCCCTTCACGTTCTTGCTCTGAGCCATGACATAGTCGTTGAAGACGGGCAGGATCAGGCCGCCTTCGTCACGTACCGTCACGGCCAGGGTGCGATAGAGAGCCTTGCGCTTGCCTTCGTCCAATTCGGAACGCGCCTGCAGCACCAGCTTGTCGAAATCCTCACGCTTGAAACGGGTGTCGTTCCATTCCGCTGTCGACAGGTAGGACGTCGAATAGCGCGAATCCTGCGTCGGCCGACCGCCCCAATAGGTGGCGCAGAAGGGCTGAGCGTTCCAGACATTCGTCCAGTAGCCATCTTCCGGTTCGCGCCGCACTTCAATATCGATGCCTGCCTTCTTGGCGCTTTCCTGGAAGAGCACGGCAGCGTCGACGGCGCCGGGGAAGGCGGCGCTGGACGTGCGGAGCAGAACGGAACCTTCGTGACCGGACTTCTTGAAGTGGAACGCGGCCTTGTCGGGATCGTAGACGCGCTGCTCGATATCCTCAGGCGCCAATGCATAGTTGCCGTTTACCGGATAGTCGTTGCCGATGGTGCCGAAGCCGCCCAGGACCTTGTCGAGGATCGCCTGCCGGTCGATAGCATATTTCAGGGCGAGCCTGAGGTCGTTGTTGTCGAAGGGGGCGGTGTCGCAATGCATCAGGAAAGCGTAGAAGCCCTTGCCGGCGCTGCGCACGATCTCCACGGTCGGCGCGCGCTGAAGCAACGGCACCGTCTTGGGGTCGATCGTATTGATGAAGTGTACCTGCCCCGAGGAAAGAGCAGCAATTCGCGCCGTCGTGTCGTTCATAACGATGATTTCGACACTGTCGACGAAACCGCGATCCGAACGCCAGTCGTTGGCGTTCTTTTCGAACGTGGCGCGCACGCCCGGCTCGAAACTCTTCACAACATAGGGTCCCGTGCCGATCGCGGCATTCGGGTTTTCCACGCCGCCCTTCGGCTGGATGATCAGATGGTAGTCGGTCAGGAGCAGCGGCAGGTCGGCATTGCCTTCCGAAAGCGTCAGCACCAGATCTCCCGCCTTGTCCTCGATGGTCTTGATGGAGGAAAGCAGGCCGAGCGCGCCGGATTTCGAATTGGCGTCCGAGTGGCGCTTCAACGTGGCGACGACGTCAGCCACCGTCATCTTGGTCCCGTCATGAAAGGAGACGTCGTCACGCAGCTTGAGGGTCCAGACGGACGCATCCGCGGATGGTTCCCAACTGGTGGCAAGGGAAGGCAGCGCCGCCCCGGTCTTGGGATCGGATTCGACCAGCGTATCGCCCCACAACCGCCCGACGACGAAGAGCACGGAGGCGCTGTAGCCCGCGGGATCGAGCGTGTCGCTGGTCGCACCGCCATTCATGCCGAGTTTCAGATGGCCGCCACGTTTCGGCTCATCGGCCGCACGGGCGGAGTTCGGCAGAAAAATTCCGCCCGGGCTCAATGTCATCGCGCCGCCAAGGGCTGCGACGCCGCCCAGGAAGCCGCGGCGGCTGAGCGCGCCGGCGGACATGGTTTCACTGAGGATGTTGCCGAGGTCTGACATTTCGTGGTCCCCATTCATGGTGTTGTCTGAGGCCGAGCCTAGCGTTACGCAAACGTTGTGCAATTTCGCTAGTTGATGCTATTTTACGCGAGTTTACGCTATGAACGAAGGGGCGATGCGTGGAGAATTTTTCCGAAAATCTCAGATCGGCCTGCGCCAGGCAGCGCTCGATTTCCCATATTTGCCGGCAGGTCGCCATCAACCGGCAGCAATTCAACCGCTATATCAATGGCGACACACAGCCTTCGGCCTATAATCTCGCCCGCATCGCGGATTATTTCGGCCTGGCGGCAGGCGATTTCTCGCTTCCGCCGGCAACTTTCCGTCAGCGCCTGCAAAAGCTGGAGCCACCTCTCGAGGTTCGGGCCGGCCTGCTCGAGGGCTTTCCAGGAGATATTGAAGCGCTTCGCAAGCACACCGGCTATTTCCAGACCTATCACCGCTCACCCTCCTGGCCTGATCTCGTGATCTGCTCTTTGAGCCGCATCTACGAGGAGCATGGCGAAATGCGTGTGAAATCGATGGAGCGCATTCGCGACAGCGACAGCGAGATTCGCCAGGATTCGAAATATACCGGACTTGCCGCCTTCTGGCGCAACCGCATCTTCATCACCGAACGCAGCCTTGGCGTGAATCCGATGCTGTCGCAGACCATTCTCATTCCCTTCGAGGCGGCGCACCAACGCGTTTACCTGCGCGGCGTTACTCTCGGCGTTGCATGGCGAAAGGGGAATCTGCCCTATGCCTCGCGCATGATCTGGCGTCACCTCGGTCAGAAACCCAATCTACGGGCGACGCTGTCGCGCTGCGGCGTGCTGCCGGTCACAGCGCGGCAGTTGCCGCCGACGGTGCGCAGTTTCCTCGACGGCCCCCCGGCAGAGCTTCTGACGGTGCCGACCGAATATTGACAAGACCTCACGCCCGTCGCCCGGCCGGCGGTCGACGAGCTCTCATCATGAAGATGGGCCTGCCATCGCCGGCAGAAGCAAGCCGGCCCCTGTCGCCTCGTCCGCTCCCGATCCTATGCCATGTGCCCCTCGCAAGCCGGGAACGCACCATGGCCGGCAGTTCACCCGAGGCTATCCGCTGGCGCTGCCAAAGCCCCGGGCACACAAGACCATCCTTCGGGTTCGGCGCCGACGCAATCATCTCGGCCGGCAGGTCTGCGTCCGCCCCGTGCATGGGGGGCGCGCCGTCGGGCGCTGGCGTCTCATAAGGGCGGAACCCTGCGACCGATCCGGCATTTCAAAGAAGCGGAGGTGCAGGATGCCGAGATATTTTTTCCATATTCGCGACAAAGATAATCTGGAGATCGACCCGGAAGGCCTTGAGTTCCCAGATCTCGAAAGCGCCGTCATCGATGCACGAATGGCGGCAAAGGAGATGCTGGCGGAGCGCCTGATGGCAGGCGAACAACTGGACGGCCAGCGCCTGGAAATCACCGACGAGCGCGGGGCAACTCTGGAGACCATCACGTTCAGATCAGTCCTCAATTTTCATTGACGTCATTTGCGGGAGCATTCAGGGGCGAGATACCTTGCACAGGCATCGACCCTGAATGCCGACTTGCGCAGAGCCCGCTTCGTTTCGGCCGGTTCCGGTAAAACCCGCTTGCCGCGACCGCCGGCAACCACTCCCGACCGGCCGCCGACAGCGGGTGATGGGGCTGCTTTGGAACGGCATGTCCGGGCAATTCCCAGCATGTCAGGTCGCATACACTCATGTTGACACACACCCCGATATGATCGTATTGAGATTTTTATAAATTACATTGCGATTAATTGAGGGATTGTCGGAATGAAGCCGCTTAACGTTGCGGACTATCGCCGAGCCGCGAAAAAGCGGCTTCCGCGCGGAATGTTCGAATACATCGACCGGGGCACGGAAGATGAGGTCGGTCTCCGCGGCATTCGGACCCGACTTGACGCGACCAAGCTTGAACAATGTATTCTCAACGATGTTGCCAAGCCCGACACGTCGACCGTGATCTTCGGAGAAAAGCTTCCGCTCCCCGTGATCATCTCGCCCACCGCCGTTGCAGGCCTCGTCTGGCACGACGGCGAAGTACAGCTCGCCCGTGCCGCGCGCGCCGCGGGCATTCCGTTCTGCGTTGCGACCCAGTCCATGACATCGATGGAGGACATTGCCGCCCGCGCTGCCGGAACAAACCTCTGGTTCCAGCTCTATGTGTTCGAAGACCGCCAATTGACGCGCGACCTGCTGCGGCGGGCCAAAGCCCTCGGCATTCGCAATCTGCTCTTTACCGCCGATACGCCGCGTTCGCCGAAGAAGGAATGGAACACGCGCAACGGCTTCGGCATCCCGATCAAGCCGACTCTGGCCGGTGGGCTGGATGTCCTGGTGCATCCGCGCTGGTCGGTCTCGGTCATGCTGCGCTACCTGATGACGACCGGGATGCCGACCTATGCGCATTATCCGCCTGAATACCGCACACGCATCACGAGGGCACTGGTCTGGGACAATGTCCGCCTAGCCCGACGGCTGACGTGGGAGGACTTTTCCGAGATACGCCGGGAATGGGACGGCAATCTCATCCTGAAGGGCGTGCTGAGCCCCGCGGATGCGGAACGGGCGATGTTGCATGGGGCCGATGGCATCGTCGTCTCCTGCCACGGCGGCCGCAACCTGGATTCGGCCCCCGTGGCGCTCGATGCCCTGCCGCGCATTGCAGACGTGGTGGCCGGCCGCATGACGGTGCTGGCCGATAGCGGCATTCGGCGCGGCAGCGACATCGTCAAATACCTTGCCGCCGGTGCGGACGCGGTCCTGATCGGCCGCGCGCCTCTTTACGGAACGGCAGCGGCGGGCGAGGCGGGCGCAACCGGTGTGATCGAGATCCTGCGCGAGGAACTGGACCACTGCATGGCCTTTACCGGCCGCACGCGCCTTTCGGAGATTGGCCGCGACGCGATCTGGCCGACCTGAGCGCTTCGACGCCGGCAGTGTGCACATCAATCTTGCCCCGTCCCCTCGACGCGGACGCGTTAGGCGGGCATTGTCGGCCAGGATCGCCGGCCATGTGCCTGCGTCCGAGGGTGCAGACGAATTGGCTGGATGACGGTATGTCGGAACTGAAAAAGGATGCGGACGATCACCTTCTGGTGGGCAGCGTCGTCAAGGCTTTCCGTGTCCTGGAGGCGTTCGACCGCCCGCATCGCAGCATGGGCTTCTCGGAAATTTCCCGCGTGACGGGTTTGGAGAAGAGTGCTGCGCAGCGCGCCGCTCATACGCTCTGGCGCCTCGGTTATCTCGACAAGGCACCGGGCTCCGGTGAATATCGGCTGTCCCTGCGTTGCCAGGATATAGGCATGCGCTTTGCCGAGGCCAATCGCATCGTCGAGATGGTCGCGCCTTACATCACGCTGCTTCGGCGCAAGACCGTGGCGTCGGTAAACCTCACAATGCTCGACCGCACGGAAACGGTCTTTGTGCAACGTCATACGACGGTGGACATGCTTGGCAACAAGCTCGGCGGTCGCGGCCGCCTGCCGGCCTATTGCACGGCGACCGGCATCGCCATGCTGTCGCAACTGCCCGATGCCGAGGTCAAGGCGATCCTTGCCGAAAGCGAGCTGAAGCCGCACATGCCCAATACGATCTGGCAGGTCGACGACATCCTGGCGCGCATCCGCAAGACCCGGGAGGAGCGGTATGCATTCGGCGTTGAAGAGGATATCGCCAGCGACATCACCCTGGCCTGCGGCTTTACCGATCCGGCGACCGGCGACGTGGCCGCGATCGGGCTCTCCTACTTCAGCGGCGCGACCACGCCTGATGAGGTTCAGGCGCAAGCGCGTGATCTCCTGATCAGCATCGTCGACAACCTCGCACGCGAATTGGCCGGCAGCTAAAGCCACTTCTATTCAGTCTCGATTTGGCGCCCGGCAACGCGGATGGATAAGTTGCGCCGCCGTCAACTAATTACAATGCAATTATTTATAAACGTATTGCAATTTAATCTTTCTGCTATACGATCATTCCCGCGAGCGAACGAAGGCCGGACACGGCCGTCCGACGGCCGCCAACACGAACAAAGGGAACGATGCTGTGAAGAAAATTGCGATGTGGAGCGCGCTCTGCGGTGCGGCGCTGGCATTTGTGGGAACCGCCGCGGCGGGAACGCTCGAAAACGTGAAGAGCAACAATATCGTCAAATGCGGCGTGACGACCGGCAATGCCGGCTTCTCCGCTCCGGATGAGAAGGGCGACTGGAAGGGCTTCGACGTCGATCTCTGCCGCGCCGTGGCCGCCGCCGTGCTGGGCGACCCGACGAAGGTACAATTCACGCCGCTCTCGGCGAAGGACCGGTTCCCCGCACTGCAATCCGGCGAGATCGACATTCTGTCGCGCCAGACCACCTGGGTGCTGAGCCGTGAAGCGAGCCTTGGCCTGCTGTTCGGCGCCGTGACCTATTATGACGGCCAGGGTTTCCTCATCAACAGCAAGAAAATGCCTGACGTGACATCGGCCAAGGGCCTTGGCGGCGCGACCGTCTGCCTGCTCGCGGGCACCACCACCGAGCTCAACATCGCCGACTATTTCAAGGCGAACGGGATAGAATACTCCCCCCTGGTCTTTGAGAAGATCGAGGAAGCCAAGTCCGCCTATGACACGGGCCGTTGCGACGTTTACTCCGACGACCAGTCGAACCTCTACAGTGCGCGCCTGTCACTGTCGGCGCCGGCCGAACATGTTGTCCTGCCGGAAATCATCTCCAAGGAGCCGCTCGGCCCCGTGGTGCGTCAGGGCGACGACCGTTGGCTCAACATCGTCAAATGGACCCATTTCGCCATGGTGCAAGCCGAGGAGTTCGGCATCACGCAGGCGAATGTCGAGGACATGAAGAATTCCCCCAACCCTGAGGTCAAGCGCCTGCTCGGTATGGAAGCGGATGCCAAACTTGGGACCGATCTCGGCCTGACGGAGGACTGGGTGGTTCGCATCGTCAAGGCAGTCGGCAACTACGGCGAAGTCTTCGATCGCAACATCGGCTCCGGTAGCCCGCTGAAGATCGCGCGCGGACTGAACGCGCTATGGACCGACCACGGCCTGCAATACGCGATGCCGGTTCGCTGAGACTTTCATCCCGGAGGCGAACACCGCCTCCGGCCCTCATTCGTTCCGGCCCGCAAAGCCGTTGTCTTCGAGGACATTTCCATGCTCGACGCCCGAAGCCTTCGCGGCATCATTCCCGCCCTCCCGACCCTTGTGCGCCCTGACGACGCGATCGATGTCCAGGCGGTGAGAACCCATCTTGCCTATCTGGTCGAACGAGGCGTCGACGGGGTCCTGCCGCTTGGCGGCACCGGCGAATATGGCGCGCTGTCCCGATCCGAACGCATCCGCATGGCATCCGTCACCGTGGATACGGTCGGCGGGAAGATTCCGGTCATCGCCGGTGTGCTCGACACCGGCTATCACGATGCAATCCAGGCAGCACGCGAGTTTGCCGACGCCGGCGTCGACGCCCTGCTCGTGCTGACGCCCTACTACACCAATCCGACCCAGGCAGGCGTGCGTGACTACTTCCTGCGCTACGCGGATGAATCGCCTCTGCCGATCCTGCTTTACGAGATTCCCTACCGCACGCGTATTGCCATCGACCCCGTGGTCACGCACGAATTGTCGCGCCACGAGCGCATTATCGGCATGAAGGCCTGCAACACGGATATGTACCACTTCCTGCAGGTAATGGCCGGAGTGGATGACAATTTCACGGTCCTGAGCGGCGAAGACAGCCTGTTCCCGCTGCATGTCGCTGCAGGCGCGAAGGGTGGCATCATCGTGACGGCCAGCCTCATCCCGGACGCCTGGCGGCGTGTCCTCGATCTGGCTGCGGCTGGCAATACGGCAGCGGCAATTGCCGAGCATCGCAAGCTGATCCCGCTCCTCAACCTGATCTTCGCGGAAACCAACCCCGGTCCGATGAAGGCAGTGATGGACATGATCGGCATCACCGCCCCGCACGTGCTCGCACCTCTGAAGCCGCCGGCGTCCGCCTTGGAAGCGCGTCTGCGTGACGTGCTGGCGGGGCAACTTGCCCGCATGGCATAGCCGAAGCGGGAATTCCCGCCAGCGTATCGCACGCTCCCGCTCAATTTGAGGTGAGCGACCTGCGTCAGAAGATGGTCTCCGTTGGAAGGCCGAGCGCGAATGCGCCGGCATATTGCGATTGCGCGCCTGGCTGCATTGGATGATAGCGGGCGCCCTGAACGTCCCGAAAACAGCGCTCCAGCCCATTGTCTCGATAAAAGGCCGCCCCGCCGGCAACTTCCATCGCTAGGTCCGTGACCTCCATCGCGTGCCGCGCGACAAGAGCGCGGCCAATCATGACATCGTTGATGGTCTCGGCAGACGGTGCGTTCCGGGCAACCACCTCCAGCATCCAGCGATGGGCGATCTGTGCCGCCTTGAGGGACGTTTCCATCCGGCCGACCAATCCGATCACATGATCGTTTGTGGCCTTGCCACGGACCAACTGAACCGCAATGTCACGGGCGCTTTCGGCGACGCCGAGATAGACGGCGTAAATCAGTGGAAAGGCGATGGTGCCGATGATCTGGAAGACAGGGTGCCACTGGCCCGCATTCCTGGAAAACGCAACACTCGCATCAGGCACAAAAAGGTTGTCGATGAGAACATCGTTCGAGCCGGTTCCTCTCATCCCCAGCGTTCGCCATGTGTCTTCGATCGAGACCTGCGGCGATGCCATGGGAACGCCGAAATGAATGACGGAGCGTGCGCCTGCCTCGTCCTCAACGACTGCGCCGGTCATCAGGATGTCGCCGGCTGCCGCGCCGGAGGTGAAACGTTTGCGCGCAGCGATCCGATATCCGCCGTCGACTTTCGTGGCCTTTCCCGAACCGCCGATCCAGTCTGATCCGCCGCTTGAGAGCAAGATGATCTGCTCCGATGCCACACGCCTCAACAGCGGCTCCACTGCCACTACGTTCTGATGGCGCCAACGCCAAGCGGGAATGGCGACCTGGTGGGTGTGCATGGAAAAGGCAAGCGCGGTGGACCCGCAGACCCTCGCCATGGATTTCAGCATCTCGCAAAGTTCCGGCACGTCCGCGCCGAGCCCACCCAATTCGACGGGAACGGCCGCGCGCACGAGGCCGGCGTCCTTCAGAAGAGCGTAGTTGCCGCCGACGAAAGCATCGCTCTCGTCAATCGATCTGGCGCGTTGAGCCAGGGTCGGCAGGATTGAATGAGTCCGTTCGACGATCGACGGACCGTCGGCATTCTTCGTTGTTTCTGCAAGCCCGAGCATGTCGATGCCTCCTTTGGTGAAGAGTGAAATCGTGCGCTCGTTTCGGATTTGCTGCTAGTTCACGAACTGTACTGCTCGCCGGCGTGGCACGGCGAGGATGGGCCAATTGGCGGATCGGCCGCCTTGGCTTATCCTGGCCAATCCAGACCGTTGGAGGTCCCCATGGTAGAGCGTGACGGCTACGGGCAATTCTGTCCGGTTTCAATGGCGTCGGAAGTCCTCTGCTCCCGTTGGACGACGCTGGTCGTCCGCGAGTTCCTTTGCGGATCGACCCGCTTCAACGAATTGCGTCGGGGTCTGCCGAAGATGTCGCCTGCGCTTCTATCCAAGAGACTGAAAGAGTTGGAACAAGCGGGCATCATTACGACAAGGAGCGCGAATGGCGGAACCAACTACCAGCTTACCGCTGCGGGCGAGGAACTCCGACCTCTGATCGTCGGGCTCGGAAACTGGGCTCAACGATGGATGGAGTCACGGCTTTCCTTGAAAAATCTCGACCCGTCCTTGCTCATGTGGGACATGAGACGGAACCTGGACACGAAGAGACTTCCGCCTCGTCGCTGTACGATACAGTTTCTGTACCCGGAGCTTTCGGCCGCGCAAAAGTGCTGGTGGCTGGTGGTCGAAAACGGGAAGGTGGATTTGTGCAACTTTGATCCGGGCTACGATGTCGACCTTCTCGTCGAAGCTGCACTTCGTTCCATGACCGCGATCTGGATGGGGCTGTCGACCATACGACAGGAAATCGAGGCGCAAATGCTGAGACTGGAGGGAGACAAGCGTCTGGCGCGCGATATCCAGGAATGGCTGGGTCTGAGCGTGTTCGCCAAAATACCGCGCATGAAGACGTAAGTCCGCTGCTCAACCCCGACGCCATTGTGCGGCATCGACACCGTCCCGCGAGCGCGTGAACTCAGGGACAGAACGCTCCAGGGAAGACTGATCAGACCCTGATTATCTGGCCCATCTCGGCCGGGACTAGATTACGCGGAAGCGTACGCCACCGTACAAAGAATATTTTCCGCGCTTTAACCAGCGCTCGGTAGCCTCGGCGCGTGCATTTCGACAAAGAGCGTTCCATGCCTGCCGGTCAACTTCGCTTCATCCTGAATTTCGCCATTCCCCTGGCGCTGGCCGCAGGCCTAAGTCTTGCGCTGTACCTCACGTTGATATGGTCGGCGCGGCAGTCCGACCAGTTGGCCCAACAACGTCAGACGCAGCTCGTTACCCTGATCGTCTCCAATATGCAGGCCGGTATCGCGCACGACCAGGAGAGCTCTTCGGTCTGGGACGATGCGGTGCGGGCCGTCACGCACCAGACGCCGGACCGGGAATGGCTGAACAACAATCTCGGGCGGTGGATGCAGACTTATTTTCAGCACGACGGCGCGTTCATCGTCAGTCCGCACAACACATTACTTCTCGGCTTTCTCGATGGCGAAATCGACCAGGACCTCTCTTACGCCCGTATTGCCGGACCCGTTCAGCCCTTGCTTGCAAAACTCCGCGCCCGTCTCAAGGAAAAGGATGACACGGGCGTCGATGACCATGTGCTCAGTATCGGTGAAAGCGATATCACCTCGATTGACGACCGTCCCGCAATCATCAGCCTCAAGCCGATCATCTCCGACAGCGGCGATGTGGAGCAGGTGCCGGGGCGCGAATTTATCCATATTGCCGTGCGTTTTCTCGACGGGAGCTTCCTCGACGCAATCGGCAGAGACTATCTTTTCGAAAACCTTCAATTCGCCCGCGTCGGCGAGACCGGCGAAATCCAGAGTCGCGCGGAGTTACGCGCCCTGTCGGGCGCCCTGATCGGTTACCTCACATGGACGCCGTTTCGGCCCGGAACGGCAGTCCTCAACAGTGCGACCCCGACTCTGGCAGGCATTGCGGTCTCCCTGTTGGCGCTGATGGGACTTTTGGCAGCGCTTGCATGGCGGCGATCCGCCCATCTCATTCGAAGCCGGCGACAACTGGAGCATATGGCACACAGCGACGCGCTGACGAACCTGCCCAATCGCGCCCGCTTTTCGAGTTATCTCGCAGGAGTGCTGGCAAAGCGCCAATCGACCGACCTTGTCGCTGTACTCTATCTCGATCTGGATCGCTTCAAGGACGTCAACGACACGCTCGGCCACCCTGTGGGCGATGCTCTGCTGGTCGAAGTTGCCTGTCGCCTGAAAGAGACTATGGGCAAAACAGCAGCAATGGTGGCGCGCGTCGGCGGGGATGAGTTCACCGCAGCCGTGCAAGCCGCGGATAGCGAGACCATCGAGCGTATGTGCGATGCCCTCGTCACTGCCATCCGGCGTCCCTTCGTCATCCACGGGCATCCCATCACCATCGGCCTCAGCGCAGGCGTGGCGATAGCGGAAGAAGGTTGTAAGGACGCGCGCGAATTGACGCGCAAGGCGGACATCGCACTTTATCACGCCAAGGCGGCCGGCCGGAACCGCTTCGCTATTTTCGGCTCTCATATGGATGAACTCGTCAGAGCGCGCAGGGAGATGGAGCGCGACCTGCGACTTGCGGTGCAAGATATCCAGCAGATCAGCGTTCACTATCAACCTGTCTTTTCGGTCGAATGCCAGGAACTTAGAGGCGTCGAAGCGCTTGTCCGATGGCGGCATCCGCAAAAGGGGGTGATGCCACCGGACGTCTTCATTCCAGTGGCGGAAGAAACGCGGCTGATCGAGCCGCTCGGAGAGATCGTTTTGCGCGAAGCCTGCCGTGCCGCCGTGGAATGGCCGGGCCTTACGCTTGCGGTCAACGCTTCCGCCATCGAACTGCGCAGTGAAACCTATTCGGTGCGCGTCCTGTCCATCCTAAACGCCGTGGGCCTCGATCCTGCACGCCTTGAAATTGAGATCACGGAATCGGCCCTTGCCGACACCTCTGGCCACTGCGAACGCAATATCGCAGCTTTGCGCGCGATCGGCGTTCGCTTTGCCCTCGACGATTTTGGGACGGGCTTCTCGTCCTTTGGGCGACTGCAACGGCTCGACGTCGACAGGATCAAGATCGACAAATGTTTCGTCGATGGTTTCGGCAAGCCGGGGGGCAACGAGGAAATCGTGCGCGCCATGATCAACCTCGCACAGGCCAAGGGACTGCGGACGACAGCCGAGGGGATAGAAACTCCCGAACAAAGCGATGTGCTCAAGCGCCTCGGTTGCGACGAAGTCCAGGGATATCTGCTCGCAAGACCGATGCCGGCAGAGGCAATCAACGCGATGTTGGCGCGGGACCGCGACGCCGGACGGGGTTAGTCACGCAGCCCGGCGCAGGGTGCTCCGCTTTGTGACGCGCGACGCGGTCACTCCGACGTGCGATCTGCGGCACTATTCCTGTATCGGTGCGGTTGCGGGTTTGTCTGGCTGCTGCGAAAAAATCGCAACCGCATCCGCCACCAGATCGGCATTTCCGAACGCTTGTTCGCCGTTCCTGAGCAAGCGCCCATCTTCAAGTCCGATGCGCGTAGACCAGCGTCTTTCGCACGCACGGGAAACGAAGTGCCAGACGGTCGCGTCGAACCCGTGCAACAGTATTGGTCGGCGCATATCGGCTCGGGAGAGAACAGTCGCAATCGCATCGGCAATCGCATCAGCTCTTGCGATTGTCTGCTCTTCGATCTCGATCAGAATGCGGAATGTCCGCTGGCAATCCGGAAGCGAGACCAATCGCTCCGCGTCAGCAGCACAGGACAAGCCCGCCTCTACGCCGACACCCATTCGGTCGAGCAGAGCGATTATGGCAGGCGCATCAGGCTCGGAGAGATTGACCGAGGCATAGTCGGGAAGCCGGCTCCACCTGGAAATATATTCCCTCGTTCGCGTCTCGTCGTCTTCGATCCACGCGCCTGTGGAAACGCCGACCAGGCTTCCAGGGCACGCGCCTCGCAGAGCAGAAATAGTATCGTCGACCGCCAGCAGGCTTTCCCGTCCGTCCGGACCGCGGGGATGGACGTGAAGTTCGGCTGCTCCGGCCAGGATGCACGACGCTCCCTCTTCAGCCAAGGCGGCGGCGGATGTTGGCAGGCGGGGATGATAACCCGTGGGCCGGGCGCCATTCAGGCACGCTTGTACAATCATTGTCAGTTCCTTGCCCCGCAGCCCCGAGCCAGCCGCGATCCAGCCTCATTCATCGCCTTTCGCCGCGACGGCCTCAACACTCACCTCGCCCGGCACACCATTTCCTTCAGCCAAGAGTGGCATCACGACGATTGAGCCGAAGATGACCATGAACATGGCCAAGAGGCAAAGCCCAATGATGTTAACGCGATGGTTCATGTCGTACGACCCAAAACAAACGCCCCGCGCGCGGCGGGGCAAGAAGCTGAACTGTCAAAGTGGCCTTCGGCAAACGGCCCACGGAGAGCATTGTTCCATTCAACGGGACAACGGGGCGGGGCAGTGGTGTGCAGACCCGACACCCCACGGCTTGGTCTTGTTTTTTTACCGTCGCACGCTTCTGGCGAAAACCCGAACAGGACATGGCCACGGGCACATCATTCTGCCGCTGCGGTAAGGATGCACGGCCGTGGCTATACCGTCGTCGTCGCGTTGATGGCGCGACCGTACAACCGGATCGTCGAGCATAGGGTTCGGGGGAAATCGATGCATGAGAGCCGCGACCGCCTGTACCGAATTGTTTCGGTGCGTCTCGCGCATTGGAGGAACCAAACCTCATCAAGCCCGTTCAACCGATGTCTCTAACGGCCTGAAACAAGGACGATATCATGAAAAAGCTACTGCTCGCCGCCGCCTTTGTCGGCGCATCGACCTTTGCTGCCCTTGCGCAGACTTCCACCGCTCCGGCCACCGATGGCGACACGCCTGCCATCGCAACCCCGGACGACAAGAATGCGACCGCGCCGGTCGAAGGAGCCAACAGTTTTACCGAGGAGCAGGCGAAGGAACGCATCATCGAAGCCGGCTATGCCGATGTCACGGGCCTGAAGCTCGACGACAAGGGCGTCTGGCGCGGCACGGCCACGAAGGACGGCAAGTCCGTCAACGTCGCACTCGATTACCAGGGCAACATCGTCACCGAGTGACACCAGAAAGAGGAGCTTCCCATGAAAAAGACAGCGACTGGACTTTACGACGACTACGCCGATGCGCGTGCTGCCGTGAGCGCCCTTGAAGCCCGCGGCATCCCCTCCGACGACATCAGTATCGTCTCGAACAATGCTGACGACCGTCATTCGAATGACACCAATGCGGCCGAAGGCGCGGGCACAGGTGCCGGCATAGGCGCCGCGGTCGGTGGCGTCGGTGGTCTTCTGACCGGCCTCGGCATCATGGCCATCCCCGGCGTCGGCCCCGTCGTCGCAGCCGGCTGGCTTGCTGCGACCGCGGCAGGCGCCGCCGCAGGGGCGGTTGCCGGTGGTGCGGCCGGCGGCCTGATCGGCGCCATGACGCAGTCGGGGGTTTCCGAAGAGCATGCCCATGTCTATGCCGAAGGCGTTCGGCGCGGCGGTACGCTCGTCACTGCACGGGTCGAGGAAAGCCTCTATCCGGAAGCTGAGGCCATTCTACGCCAGTCCAATTGGGTGGACCCGACCGAGCGTCGCGCCGCCTATGCCGAACAGGGCTGGACGCGCTTCGACGACACGCTCGATCCCTATGGCCCGGCCGAGGTCGAGCAGGAGCGTCTTCGCTACCGGCGCTGATGGACCGTGGAGTTTCCCGGGGAGCGGCCGAGTGGCCGCTCCTTTCATTTGGGGACCCCTCTCAAATCTGCAGGTTCGCAGTCGCTGCCGATTGCAGGAAATCAAAGGCTTGCCTACCGCCTCGTCACCCGCCCGAAGAGGGGGCGGACATCGTCAATATTACGTTGTGACAAGGGTGGTGGCACCACCCGTCTCCATCGCCTCGGCGATATTTGCCGGTGGTTCGGCGTCTGTGACGAGGCGGCTCACGCGATCCCAACCGGTCACCTCGAATATGCCGCGTTTGTTGAACTTCGAGGCATCGGCGAGCACGGTCACCGTCTCGACCCGCTCGATCATCGCTCGGGCGATCTGCGTTTCCGCCTCGTCGAAGTCCAGCAGGCCCGTTCCATCCAGCGCACCGACAGTCAGGAATGCGTGGCGCGCCCGAAAGCGGGCGATCTGCTCGACGGCCAAAGAGCCGACCGTTTCCGACGCATCCATGCTGAACGCACCACCGATCAGAAAGACCTTGTTGTCGCCGCCGGCGGATACGAGCGATGCAATGCGGATGCTGTTTGTAATCACCGTCAGGCCCGACAATCCGGCAATGGCTTCGGCGAACAGAACGGTCGTTGTCCCGGTATCGATGAAAAGACTGTCTCCCGGGGACAGGAGGCTTGCGGCGGCCTTTGCGATTTGGCGCTTCGCCGAGAGGTTTTCGGCCATCCGCGCCGCAAATGGCCCTTCGCCACCAATCTCCGTTGCGGCGACGGAGCGGAGTTTGGCTCCGCCATGGAACTTCTGAAGCCTGCCCAATTCGTCGAGGCCGACCAGATCCCGGCGGATCGTCTCGCGGGAGACCTCGAGCTCTTCGGCAAGTTGATCCACGCTGACCTCGCCGCGACGGGTGACAAGCCGGATGATCTCTTCGTGACGCTCGTGTGGACGCACTAGCGAACCTTTCCGTTAACGCCTGACCTCATTGCTGCAATGCCCGAACGGGCAAAAAACACACAACGCATCCACATATAACGACCGAATGGTCGGGATGCAAAGCGTTCAGATATGAAAAACCGTCATGGATTCAATGTCGAAGGGGCGCATGACGCGGTCTGAAAGGATTCCTGCTTTACAGAACGATACGGATATTGTTACCGTTCGGTCATAAAACGCCCAAACGGTAGGAATTCATGTTGTGAACGCACAATCGCAACTTTCCGGCAGTGAGCTTTACGACGTCGCGATCATCGGGGCCGGCGTCGTCGGCTGTGCGGTTGCACGACGGTTCGCTCTTGCAGGCGCGAAGGTCGCCCTTATCGAAAAGGGCTCCGACATTCTTTCGGGCGCATCCAAGGCAAACAGCGCGATCCTCCACACGGGGTTCGATGCACCCAAGGCAAGCCTCGAACTCGCATTGGTCCAGGCCGGGCGACAGGAATACCTCGATATCCATCAGGACATGAATTTGCCCCTGGTCGAAACAAGCGCTCTTGTTTGCGCCTGGACTCCCGATGAAGCCTCTAAGCTCGAAGGGATCGCCGAGCAGGGGCGCCAGAACGGGGTCGACCGTCTCCGGTTGCTGACCTCCGCAGAGGCGCGCGCTGTGGAGCCCGGATTGGCAGACAATCTGGTTGCAGCGCTTCATGTTCTCGATGAACACGTCATCGATCCGTGGTCAGCGCCCCTTGCTTACGTCAATCAGGCGATCGCGCTTGGCGCAACCGTCCTTCGCCAGTGCGAGGTACGGGCAGGGGTATTCGACGGGACGTGGCTGCTCGAAACCAACCGGGGCGACATCAGGTCGAAATGGGTGGTCAACGCGGCAGGTCTTTTCGGCGACCATGTCGATGCCCGTCTGGGATTCAAGCCCGAATTCCTGATCAAGCCTCGCAAAGGCCAGTTCGTCGTCCTCGACAAAGCGGCATCACGGCAGCTGAAGACCATCATTCTCCCGGTACCGAACGAGATCACCAAGGGTGTCGTCGTCTGTCCGACGGCATTCGGCAACATCCTGGTCGGTCCCACTGCCGAGGAGCAGGACGATCGAATCCGGGCGACAGTCGAACATGACACGCTCGCGGCGCTCGTTGCGCATGGAAGCAAGCTCGTCCCCGGTCTCGCCCATATCCCGGTCACTGCGGTCTATGCGGGCCTGCGTCCCGCGACGGAAAAGAAGGAATACCGCGTTACCCATCGCGCCGAACACAATGCCATCACCCTTGGCGGGATTCGTTCCACGGGGCTCAGTTCCGCCCTTGGCCTCGCGCAACATGCCTTGAAGCTTCATGGCGGTGCGGGCCGAGGCGAGTTCACCGCCAGGGCGACACCGAAGGTGTGCATGCCAAATCTTGCCGAGAGCAGACCGCGGGACTGGCAGGCCGCAAACCATGGCGACATCGTCTGCCACTGCGAGATGGTCACACGCCGCGAGATCGAAGCGACACTCAGCAGCCCGCTTCCGCCCGGTGATTTCGGCGGCCTGCGACGGCGCACGCGTGCAGGGATGGGGCGCTGCCAAGGCTTCTACTGCAACGCCAGGCTCGCCGAAATCAGCAAGGGCTGCCTCGCCACACCGCTTGCGGTCGATCAGGAGGGCGGCACATGAGCCGGTCCGACGTTATCATTATCGGCGGCGGCCCTTCCGGCGTCGCAGCCGCAATTGCGATGCGAAAGGCCGGCATTGGCAAAATCACGCTCCTCGAGCGGGAGCGGTACCTCGGCGGGGCGACGCGGCACTGCAGCCATTCGCCCTTCGGCATGCTCGAATTCGGCCGCGTCTATCTGGGCGCTGCCTATGGCCGCCGCCTGGAGCAGGAGATCGCCAGGCACGATATCGACCTGCGATACGGCCACTCTGTTGCCCAGCTGGGAGAAGACGGCGACCTTCTCGTAGCGAATCCCGATGGCCTTCAGACCCTCTCGGCCAAGCGTGTGCTTGTGACGACCGGAGTGCGGGAAACGACACGTGCCGCACGGCTCGTGACAGGTGATCGTCCGGTCGGCATCGTCACGACAGGCACCTTGCAGTCCTATGTCGCCTTCCACAACATGATGCCGTTCCACCGCCCGGTCATTGTCGGATCGGAACTCGTTACGCTCTCCGCGATCTGGACATGCCTCAGCCATGGCGCCCGTCCCGCCGCGGTCCTTGAGCCGAGATCGCATGCCCTGGTGCGCACACCACTGAACTGGTTTCCGTCCCTGATGGGCATTCCATTCCACCGCGATGCGCAGGTTGTCGATATTCTCGGCCGCGGCCGTGTCGAGGCCGTACGGATCAAGCGCGGCGATATCGTCGAAACGATCGAATGCGACGGCGTTCTGTTCTCCGGCGGGTTTACGCCGGAGGCCTCGCTGTTCCTGACGTCCGGGCTAGAAGTCGACCTGGGTAGCGCGGGCCCGGCTGTCGATCAGGACGGCCGCTGCGAAAACCCCTGCTATTTCGCTGCGGGCAACGTGTTGCGAGCCGTCGAGACCGGAGGATGGGCATTCCGCGAGGGCAGGGCCATCGGAACGGCCATCGCGGCGGACCTGCTTGGCGACCCGGCGAGGGGCGCTCCGACGAAGGTCACCTACGACGCACCGATCAAGCTTGTCGTGCCGAACCTCCTGCGAAGCGGATCAGCGCTTCCCGGTGGCTTGAAGGACTTTCAACTGCGCTTCCAGCGCAGGGTTAAGGGGACGCTCACGTTGTCCATCGATGGAAGCGAGGTCTGGCAGCGTAGCGCAACATGGCGCACGGAAAGCCGGATCGTCGTCCCCCGACCAAACAATTCGACGGGCGCGCAAAGCGTCCACTTCGGCTTCAGGGAGGAAGTTTGAATGCGTGTCGCATCGATAGACCAAGGAACGACATCGACCCGATGCCTGGTCGTGGAGGACGGAGGCGAATGGAAGATCGTCGCCAGCCGCAAGCACGGCCAGGATCACCCCTTCGCGGGCTGGGTCGAGCATGACCCGCACGAGCTTCTGAAGAATATCGTCACCGTTCTGGATGCAGCCGGAACGGTCGATGCGGTCGCAATCGCAAACCAGGGCGAGAGCTGCCTGGCATGGGATGCCGAGACAAAGGAAGCGCTTTCGCCCGTGATCGTATGGCAGGATTCCCGAACGGCGAAGTATCTCGCCGATCTGAGGAGCGACGCCGAGGAAACCTCCAAGCGCATCTGCGGTCTTCCGCTCGATCCGTATTTCTCGGCCAGCAAGCTCGCCTGGCTCCTCCGTCATGTTCCGAGCATTCAGGACGCCTACAAGGCAGGCCGGCTTCGCCTCGGGACGACAGACGCGTTCTTCCTCGATTCTCTGGCGAACGTCTTCGCCACCGATCTCGCGACAGCGTCGCGAACCGGCCTCCTTGATCTTGCGACGGGCACGTGGAGCGACGAGCTTTGCAGCTTGCACGGTGTTCCCAGGGAATGCCTCCCGCGTATCGCGAACGTGGACGATGATTTTGGCCAGATCAACGGCATTCCCGTAAAAGCCTCCATCGTCGACCAGCAAGCAGCCCTGTTCGGTCATGGATGCCGGAAGCCCGGTGACTGCAAGATAACGTTTGGAACGGGAGCGTTCCTTCTCGCCGTGAGCGGCAACGAACGCCCGCCGCAGTCGGAGTTGCTTCCGACCGTCGCCTGGTCGCTGAAGGACAGCGGCGCGGCCTTTGCCATCGAAGGCGGCGTCTACGACGCGGGCTCGGCGCTGGAATGGGCCAGAAACATCGGCCTCTATTCTGCGCTGGAAGAGCTGGGCGTGTTCGAGGGGCCATCGGCGCTGAGCCGCGGGATCATCTTCGTTCCGGCTCTGTCGGGTCTCGCAGCCCCCTACTGGGATCGGACCGCTGCGCCGATGTTTATCGGCATGGACCACGCCACGGATCGGCGTGATCTCGTCCGCGCGGTCCTGGAAGGCATCGCAATGCTGACTGTCGGGCTGATCAAGGCTGCGTCCGAAGTCACGGATCTCGGCCCCAGCATTTCGATCGACGGCGGATTGTCGCAAAGCGCCTACTTCGCCCAGTTCCTCGCCTCGGCGAGCGGTCGCACCATCACCGTCCCGGCGATGCACGAACTGACGGCCCTCGGGCTCGCGGAATTCTGCGGTCTCGACGTCACCGCAGCCCGCGCCAGGAGCGCGCGTTACGAGCCCGACGGATCGGTCACCGAAGCACACCACGCGTTGTTCAAGAAAGCCGTCGAGCGATCGCGCGGCTGGCGCGACTGACGCACCACCGAACGCTTAAAATCAGGAGCTTATGCTGCATGCGAAAGATATTTCTCGCAGGCCCGTACGGTCATGCCGATCGTGAGGTCGTCGACCGCAGGTTCAACGAGGCGAATGCGGTCGCCGCCAGGATCGCTCGGAGCGGATCGACCGTCTTCAGCCAGATTTCCATGTCCCATCCGATCAACGGCCACCTGCCGGATCTCGACAAGGCGGCCATCGGCAAACTGTGGGCTCCGATCGACCAGGTCTTCATGGAAGCCATGGACGAGATCGTCGTGATCGACGGTCCGGGCTGGCAGGAAAGCGCCGGCGTCAAGCGGGAGATGGAGTTTTTTCAATCCAGGGGGCGTCGCGTCAGCCTCTGGAGCGATGTCGAACACGAGTTCGCTTAACCGACGCAACTGGGCAAGAAACAGGGGAATTCAATGACTACAGTATCCACTCCCGGCTCCGCGCCGGGGCAAACCGATCACGACCATCTCAAGCGCGACGTCACGCCGTTCCAGTCGTTCGCCGTCGCGTTCGGCTTCGTCTCGATCGCCACGGGCATCTTTACCGCCTATGGCGCAATGCTCTCAAGTTCCGGCCCGATGGGCATCTGGACCTGGCCCGTCGTCGTCATCGGCCAGCTCATGGTCGCATTGATCATCGGTTCGCTTGCCGCCCGTATTCCGGTAACCGGCTACATCTACCAGTGGGCATCGCGTCTGACCAATCCGGTCTTCGGCTGGATCATGGGCTGGATCGGGTTTACCTTCCTCGCCGTGGTGCTTGTCGCGGTCGACTATACGATCGCCTCGACCGTCCTTCCTGTCCTGCTCAGCTATGAGGGGACCGCCGAGAATGCTTGGTGGATCACCAGTGTCGTGATCATCGCGCAGGCCGTCATGATCGCCTTCTCGACGAAGTTCACCCAAAAATTCAACGCCGTCGCAGTGACCATCCAGCTCGTCGGCATGATCGGTCTCGTGGTGCTGCTGTTTGCTGTCGGCGCCTACAACAACGAGCTCGACTTCTCGAACCTTTTCAGCACCGGAAGCGTTGCGCAGGAGGGCTACTATTCGCTCGGCACGCTGACGAGCGTTGGTCCCTGGATCATGGGTACGCTGCTCGGCGCATTCACGATCGTCGGTTTCGAATCCGCCGCGAACCTTGCCGAGGAGACCCGCGATCCCGCGCGTGTCGTTCCCAAGGCCATGTGGCAGGCTGTCCTGAGCCTCGGCATTATCGGCATGCTGTTTCTCATCGCCGTCACGGCGCTGCTCGGCGACCCGACCGCACTCAGCGGCTCCGCGACCCCGATTGCCGACGTCATCAACCGCGTTCTCGGTCCGGTTCTCGGCAATCTCCTTCTGGTGCTGGTCGTCATTTCGATCTTCTCCTGCGGCCTCGTCATCCTGCTGAGCGGCACACGCCTCGTTTGGGCCATGTCGCGTGACGAGCGCTTCCCGGGCTGGCAGCTGTGGCATCGCATCAGCCCTTCCTTGAAGACGCCGGTTAACGCCACCGTGTTCATGGCCGTCGTCGGCCAGGTCATCCTTGCCTTGTTCGCGAAGCAGACGGATGCGCTGTTCGCACTGTTTTCGGCTGCAACCCTGCTCCCGGCGATCATCTATGCGGTCACTGTCCTGATTTACGCGTTCCAGCGCACCAATTTGCCGCCAAGCCAAGGCTTTCGTCTTGGTGCGTGGGAAACGCCGGTGCTGATCGTGGCAATCCTCTGGCTTGTCTTCGAACTTGCGATTTTCCGCGATGCATCGTTTGCGAAACCATGGTCCTATGTTGCAATCATGTTCGCGATCGGTGTGGTCTATCTGGTGTTCCTGCTTGCGACACGCGGGGGAACGAAAGCCCTTAAAATGCCCGACATGATCTCGGTTGACGCCATCCTCGATGCCGACAAGGGCGAGGAAGCCTTGCACTGAATGACCGTACGTAAAGCCGGCGCCAGAGCGCCGGCTTTTCAATGTGCGATAAACGCTGCAAACCCGCCTGCGGCAGCCTGGCATGCCCCAACCGGCGTCCTGGCCCGAAACGGGCGAACGGATATTTTTCCCTCGAAACGACACTGCGGATGGTCGACGGCTACAGGGTGCGTCGTGGAGCAGGTGACGTATCGACAGACACGGGCTGTCCCGCCGATGCTCCGTCATCACTCGCTTCGTCGCCACGCGCACATTCGACGAGAACGCGGACGGCTTCCTGCAGCATCGGGCCAAGATGCCGGCCTTTCTGCCAGAATACGACATAGTGGTAGAGAGCGCTTGGTTCGAAGGGGCGGATGACGACGTCGAAACAGGTCGCCTGCCGAGCGGCGAAGGTGTTGCTGCTCGAAATACCGAGACCGGCTGCGACGAAGCTGATCTCCTGCCCGATAACGTCCACCTGGATGGCGAGATGCGGTTCAGCCCCCATGTAACGCATGGCATTCTCGCTCATGAGATGGGATTGCATTTGCGGCTCGATGTCCACCAGCGGCTCGCCCACGAGATCTTCAGCCTTTATCAGGTCTTCCTGCGCCAGCCTGTGGTCGGGATGGAAAATGCAGACATTGGTCGCCGTCGTGACCGGGCACCAGTCGAAGACATTTTCATCCAGCGGCAGGCGGCCAAGCCCCAGATCGGCCCGCCCCTCGAGCACGTGATCCGTCACGTCGGCATAGGTGCCTGACTTGAAGTGGACCGCCGCGAGAGGCTGGCGGGTTCTCAGCATCCGGACAGCGTCGGGAAGGAGCCGCAGGGAGAAAACATGCGGCGCTGCGATGCCGATCGTATCGCTGTCGATACCCTGGAGGGAGGCGACGGTCTTGGCGATCCTTTCCATCTGGACGAACGTGGCATCCGCCTCGCGAAACAGCGTCATCGTCTGAGCCGTCGGAAGGAGCCGCCCCTTGTCGCGAATGAACAGGTGAACGCCAAGAAGGGTCTCGAGTTGCTTGATCTGCTGGCTGACGGCCGGCTGGGTGATGCGAAGCGACTTGGCTGCCGCGCGCTCGGAGCCCGTCCTGACCACTTCCCGCAATATCTGGAGCTGACGAAGCGTCACCCCCGTTTGCGCGATTTCCACCATGACGACGCCCTCATTGTCGGCAGAGTGTAGCGCGGCGTGATCAAAGATCAACTTATACCTGATGCCAAGATACGCGGCGGTTTGGCGAGCATACATATAAGCCTGGCTAATAGAAAAATAATCTCGCTTATAAATTGACCCCGTGGTGGTGGCGCGTAATTCTGTCTCCACAACGCCGCTTTGACAGATACCCGGCGTCATCGGAGCCCGGAAGCTCCCCATTGCAAACATCGACAACGGAAAGGGTGGTGCCGCTCCATGCGTGCAGCAAAGGCTTTGTCGCGGCCAGAATCTGGCTCGCCCAGCATCGACGACGCACGAATATCGAAGAGGATCCGTGACGATGCTTGCGTCTAGGGCGGAACCGACGCGGACGCTCGGCATTCGCGCGGAGCGGATCGTCAAGCGGTTCGGAGGCGACGATGTCCTGCGGGGCGTCGATCTCACCGTTCGGCCCGGTGAAATCCTCTCCATTCTCGGCAGCAGCGGTTCGGGCAAGAGCACACTTCTCAGGTGCCTCAACCTGCTGACCGTTCCCGATGGGGGCGATATCTGGGTGCACGGCGAAAAGCTGGCGCTCGGGGCGTCGTCTCGCCCTGGCGAACAGGCCGTAATCCTCGACGCGTTGCAGGTCCGCCGGGTACGCGCGTCCATGGGCATGGTGTTCCAGAACTTCAATCTCTGGCCCCACAAGACAGCGCTCGAAAATGTCACCGAAGGTCCCGTTCACGTCAAAGGAATGCAGCGCCGCGCCGCCGCCGAACTTGGACGCGCCTACCTTGCGAAGGTCGGACTGTCGGAGAAGGCGGATGCCTATCCGCGCCACCTCTCGGGCGGCCAGCAGCAACGCGTGGCGATCGCCCGCGCGCTTGCGATGGAGCCTCGCGTCCTCCTTTTCGACGAGCCGACGTCGGCGCTCGATCCGGAACTGGTAGGCGAGGTGCTGCGCGTCATGGGCGCGCTTGCCGCAGAGGGGCGCACGATGGTGATGGTGACCCACGAACTGGCCTTCGCACGCGAGGTATCGACGCAAGTCGCCTTCATGCACGGCGGGAGGATCGAAGAAGAAGGCCCGCCACAGGCGTTTTTCTCCTCTCCCGTCTCCAGCCGCCTTCGCGGCTTTCTGGCCTCACATCGATAGAAGGGCGTTGCGCATGGATGGTTTTGTCCTGCAGTTCGTCGAAGGACTGAAGACGACGGTGCTGCTGGCGCTTGCCAGCGGTATGCTCGGCATGGCGCTGGGTCTGCTCGCCGCCGCAGGGCGGTTGTCGCGATGGAAGGCGCTGAGCGTCGGGATCGGCGTCTACACAACGATCGTTCGGGGCGTCCCCGAACTGATCATAATCCTTCTGATCTATTTCGGCGGAACGATCGCAATCAGCGCCTTCTTCGGCCGCTATATCGAGGTCAATGCGTTCCTCGCCGGTGTCGTTTCCCTGACGGTCGTCTTCGGCGCCTATACCGCGGAAATCTTCCGGGGAGCGGTGCTGAGCATACCCAGGGGGCAGATCGAGGCCGCCCGCTCGCTCGGAATGCATCCCTGGCAGACCTGGCTCCTGATCATCGCTCCGCAGATGCTGCGCATCGCACTGCCGGCCCTTGCGAACCAGTGGATATCTCTCGTCAAGGAAACGTCGCTGATCTCGATCGTCGGGCTGACCGACATCATGCGGGTCGCCGCCATTGGCGCCGGCTCGCTGCGTGCGCCGCTGACATTCTATCTCGCCGCGTCCGCTCTCTATCTCACCCTGACCAGTCTTGCGCTGGTGATCTTCAACCGTCTCGAACGGCGTTTCGCCGTCCCCGGACGATGAGGCTGTCTATCATGGATTTCGCCCTTCTCCTGACAAGCACGATCGCCCTTGCCGGTGGCATTCCGCTGACGCTCCTTCTGACATTCGCGTCGCTGCTTGCCGGTTTCGTTCTGGCAGTACCGCTGGCTTTCATGCGTGCGTCGCCTCGCAGGCGGTTTTCCCTGCCGGTGCTCGCGTACACCTATGTGTTCCGCGGCACCCCGCTGCTCGTCCAGCTTTTCATCATCTACTATGGGCTCGGCCAGATCAGCGCCATTCGCGCAAGTGTCTTCTGGCTCCTGCTGCGCGATCCGTTCTGGTGCGGCCTCTTTGCCTTCTCCCTCAACAGCGCCGCCTACACGACGGAAATTTTCCGTGGAGGAATTCAAGCCGTATCGACCGGGGCGATCGAGGCGGCGAAGGCGGTCGGCATGTCGCCGCTACAGATCAAGCGCCGGATCGTTTTCCCCATCGCCTTCAGAAGCGTTCTTCCATCCTACGCCAACGAAGTCATCAGCCTCGTGAAAGCGACGTCTCTCGCCAGCACGGTGACCTTGCTGGAGATCACCGGACTCTCGCGAAAACTGGTTTCGGAGACCTTCGCGCCCTACGAAATCTTCATTGCCGCCGGCGTGCTCTATCTCGCCCTGACATTTCTCCTCACGGGCTTCTTCAACGCGCTGGAAGCTCGCTTGAACGACGCGCCGCCGGTCAAGACGCGCCCGCGTCTGCTCAATCTCCAGCAGGTGCCCGATGAACAATAGCGTGCGCCAGACGGCACCGCCGTTCTGCGAAACCGCCTGGCGGGAAATCGACCTCACCGCCGTCGCCTTCAACTACCGCGCCATCCGGGCGGCGGTCGCGCCCGGGACGAAGATCATCGCCTGCCTGAAGCAGGACGCCTATGGATGCGGGGCCGGGGAGGTGGCATCCGTTCTCGCGGCGGCAGGCGTCGACGGTTTTGGCGTGGTGTCCATCGCCGACGCGTTGGCCGTACGAAAGGCCGCGCCGGCTCAGCCCATTCTCCTCTATCCGGGCATCCGTCCGAACGCTGTCGATCTCCTCCAGGAGCACGACCTCACGATTACCATTTCCGGCGAAGAGGACTTGCGCGAATGGCTGTCGACCGGCGCAAGGCTGAAGGTGTTCCTCAAGGTCGACCTTGGCTTCTGGCGCGCCGGCGCGGCACCGGCAGATATCGAGCGCCTGGTGGATCTGTGCGCCGCGCAACCCACGATCTCGATTGTCGGGCTCTATGCGCATCTCAGCGAATTCGGCGAAGCCGGCTCCTCGGCGACAGCGCAGGTCGCGCGGCTTACGCCGCTGATCGAAGGATTGAAGGCGAAGGGGCACCTGCCTGGAACCGTCATGGTCTCAAGCAGTGAAAGCCTGCTTCACCATCCGGAATTCGACATGGACGCGGTCGATCCCGGTGCGCTGCTCTTCGGATTGGCCCGCTCGCATCCCGGCTCCCGCACCCTGCACACCCGTCCTGCCTTGACGGCGATTAGAGCGCGCATCGTGGCGCTCAAGATGAGCGACGTGTCCATGGGGCCGCCACCAGGCCTGCCCGGCTATCATGCGGGCATGCGTCTTGCCGTGCTGGGCATCGGCTGGGGGCATGGTTTGCCGCGCAATCTCGGCAACGCGGCCTCGGTGCTCGTCAGAGGAAGACGCGCGCCCGTCGTGCCGCCCGTCCATCTCGAACATCTTCGCATCGACGTCACCGATATCCCGGAAGCCTCGCTCGGGGATGAAGCCGTCCTGCTCGGCATTTCCGAGGCGGACCGGATCACGCTGCCGGAACTCGCACACGCCTGGAACACGGACGAAACGGGCGTCGGCTGCGGCCTGCGGGAGAGCCTGCGGCGGTTCCACATCGCATCAAAATCGAAACCGAACCAACACGAAGGGGAATGACATGAAACGATATCTGATCTGCACGCTCACCGCATTTTTCTCGCTTGCCGGCCTTGCTCATGCCGGCGAGCGATCGGCCATCACCATCGCTTCGGAAGGGGCTTCGCCACCCTGGGACTACATCGACGAGAACGGCGCGCTTGTCGGCTTCGACATCGATGTCGGCAACGAGCTCTGCGCCCGGATGAAGCTGCAATGCACATTCGTCGCCCAGGATTGGGACGGCATCATTCCCGGTCTTCTGGTGAAGAAGTACGACGCGATCATGGCGGGCATGTCGATCACCGAAAAGCGGAAGAAGTCGATCTCCTTCTCCTTGCCCTACGCGGTGGCGGCAAACCAGATCGTCATGCGCAAGGCCCTCGGCCTGCCGCCGGGTGACGTAACGGCGAAGCTGAACCTCACGGATCTCGACGCAACGAAGAAGCAGGTCATCGACGACTTGCGCGAAAGCCTGAAAGGCAAGACCCTGGGCGTCCTTCGATCCTCCAATTCGGAGGCGGTCGTTCAGGAGCTGTTTGGCGATATCGCGGACGTGCGCAGTTACGACAGCCAGGAAAATCTCAAGCTCGATCTGACGTCCGAACGCATTGACGGCGGCCTTGGAGACCGGCTGGTCTGGAAGCAGTTTCTCGATACGCCGGAGGGCAAGGCGGTCGCGTTCTTCGGCCCGGAACTGTCAGGCGGCACCTGGGGACCGGGTGTCGGCGTTGGCCTGCGCAAGGAGGATGCCGATCTTGCCGAAGCCTTCGACAAGGCCATCGAAGCGAGCATCGAAGACGGTGCGCTCGGCAAGATCAGCCAGAAATGGTTCGGCGCGGATATTTCGCCTGAGCTCGGCAAATAACCCCCCTCGAACATCTTCCGGCGGCCCTCGGGCCGCCACCACCAAATCCATTTCCGGGATGTATCCGTCATGTCTTCACCGTTCACGCTCGCCTTGACCGGGCAATCCCTTATTCATCATGACCTCCGGCATGTCGCCGACCACGGATTTGCCGCCGTCAAGGCACTGATCCAGCAAGCAGATATCGCTTTCACGAATTTCGAGACCACCGTGCTCGGCCGTCATGGCGGATGGCCAATGAAGGGCGCCTACTTCGGTTGTTCGGCGCCTGTCGTTCTGGATGCGCTGCAGGACATCGGCTTCAACGCGCTTGCGCTCTCCAACAATCATGCCTTCGACCTTGGTCCTCCCGGTGTCCTGTCGACGCTCGAGGAGGTGGCGGCGCGGGATTTTCTTCACGCAGGCATCGGCCCGGACCTTTCGGCTGCGCGCCGGCCGGGGCAAAAGACGATCGCCGGAAGAATGGTGGCACTGGTCGCCATGGATGCCGGACCTGGGCCGGCAACCATGTATGCCGCTGACGCGACCGATGGGCGACCGGCCCGGCCGGGCGTCAACGGAGTCGATGTCTCCAGGGTCTTCGATGTGGATCCATCGAATTTCGCGACGCTCGCCGGAATTCAGAAGACGTTTCAGAGCAGTTCCATGGAGCGAGGCAACTATGCCCAGCCGCATGATCCGCCTGTGTTGCAATCGGGCGATGAAATCGACTTCTATGGTGCGGTTTTTCGCCGGTCCGTCGAAAACCGGCGCAGAATTCACGTGGACGCGGCCAGTTTGGAAATCCAGCTTTCGGCGATATCCGAGGCGGCGGCGACGGGGGCTTTCGTCATCGCCTATCTGCACCATCACCATTGGGAGCCGAACTGGCGCGAGGTGCCGCCCTGGGTCCAGTCCTTCGCCCGCCGGTGCATCGACGCCGGCGCGGGGATATTCGTCAGTCATGGCGCGCCGGTCCTCCAGGCCATCGAGATCTATCGTGGCGCGCCGATCTTTTTCGGATTGGGCAATTTTCTGTTCCACCTCGGCGAGGGGGAGGTGGAATGGAGCTCGCCCGACGTATGGAAAAGTGTGGTGGCGAGCTGCCATTTTGACAGCAGCGCCAAGCTCTTGTCGATCGACCTTCATCCCGTCGTCATCGGAGGCGAGAGGTTGGACGCCGACAATTACCACGAGCGGATCATTCCCGTTCCAGCGCCGAGGCGGCTGGCATGCGAAATGATCGAGGACTTGGCCGCGCGCTCGGCTCGACACGGCGTATCGATTTCCTGCGAGGATTTCGGCGGCAGAATACTATCGCCGACGAAGACGAGCATGGATCGCACGGGTTGACGCTGGAGGAGCGAGGATAGACGATCCGAGCTCCAGGCGACCGCAACGGATGCGAGAAACCATGCAGATAGCTGATGACGACCTCGTTCTTTTCGAGCGGCAAGGCGCGCCGGCATTGCCGGCTGCCCGTGCGGACGGCTTTGTGGAACATGACGGCGCGCGCATCTGGCATGCCGTCCATGGCGAAGGCCCGGCCGTCATCCTTCTGCATGGCGGGCTCGGCAATGCCGGCAACTGGGGCTATCAGGTTCCGGCCCTTGTCGCCGCCGGGCGCACGGTGATCGTCATCGACAGCCGGGGCATGGCCGCAGCACGCGGGATGCCCAACCCTTCGGTTATGGGCGCATGGCGGAAGATGTGCTCGCCGTCATGGATCACCTCGGCCTTACGAAGGCTGATCTCGTCGGCTGGAGCGACGGCGCCTGCACGGCGCTCATCCTGGGCGACCGGCATCCGGAACGGGTCTCCGGCGTGTTCTTCTTCGCCTGCAACATGGATCCGAGCGGCACGCTTGATTTTTCGCCGACGCGGCGGGTCGACCGCTGCTTCAGCCGCCACCGTAGGGATTACGAGGCTTTGTCGGCGACACCGGGGGAATTCGACGCCTTCGTCGCCGCTGTCTCGCTCATGATGCAGAGCGAACCGAACTACACCTCCGCCGATCTTGCCGGCATCCGGGTTCCAGTCACGGTGGCAATCGGGGAGGGCGACGAGTTCATCCGCCAGGAGCATGCGGTCTATCTTGCGCAGAGCATTCCCGGCGCGAATCTGGTCAACCTTCCCGAGGTCAGCCATTTCGCCCCCCTGCAGCGGCCGGATCTCTTCAACCATGCGGTCCTGCGTTTTCTCGACCGGAGTGGCTAGACCCTACTGACCGAAGAACAGCACTGCGGCGATGACGACCGACGCGCCGACGGCGGAGAGCGTGCCCGTGCCCTGCAGCACACCCATGCGATAGAGCATCAGCGCAAAGCCGGCGATGACGGGCGCGGCGACGATGAGGCCGAACTGTGCGTCGGTCATGACAGTTTCCTTTCCTTTGTCGCCACCATGCACCACCCGTCCGCGCGTCTCTTTGTGCCGGCGCAAAGAAGCCAGGGGCTTTGCGCGCTAGGACGAGGCATGGCAACGATAGACGACCTGGACAACGCGACTTTGAAAATGGAGAGCGGAGAAGCGGCGGATTCGCTGCTGCTCTGGATTCTCGTCTGGAGCGAGCTTGCCGCCTTCGGCGCCCTGCTCGTCGCCTTCCTGGTGGTGTCCGTCATGGACACGCAAGGTGCGGCGCTGCTGCGCGCGCATCTCCATCCGGGCCTTGCGGCGCTCAACACAGTCTTGCTTGTCGTCAGCGGCTGGCAAGCGGCGCTGGCGGTGCGCGGCAACGCGGTACGGCGGCCACTGGTGATCGCGGCGCTGTGCGGTCTCGCCTTCGTGGCGGTCAAGGCCGCGGAATACACGATCGAGATTCGCTCCGGTATCGGTGAAGCGGGCCGGCTCACCGAACTCTATTTCCTCATTACCGGTTTCCATTTGCTGCACGTCCTCTTCGGGGCCGGCATCCTCCTTCTCGTCGCCTGGCGGCCCGTGAAGGGCAATGTCGTGATGATCGCCACGCTCTGGCATGCCATCGACCTCGTCTGGCTCGTCATGTTCCCCATCGTCTATCTCACCTGAGGATTTCCGATGACCCGACAGGCCCGCGAACAGTTCATCGCCACCCTCGCCATGCTGCTGACGCTCGCCGTCGGCGGTGCTTTCGTCGGCGGCCTCAGCGGCGGCCTCCTGGTGCCCATCGCGGCGGTGCTGGTCATGGCCTATGCCAAGGGCCGGCTCGTCATCCTCGACTTCATGGAGCTGCGGCCGAGCCGGAGCCTCCTCAGATCCGCGCTGCTCGCCTGGCCGGCCGCGCTGCTGTCGCTCGCCCTTGCGCGCGCCGTCGCCGTCACGCTGATCGGCTAACCGCCCCGCTCTTTGCCAATGCGCAAAGAAGGCTTTTTCCCTGCCGCTAGAACGAAGACGTTCCGCAGTGCCGGCGAGGGGATCGCCGGCACATCAGTCTGCGGGTTGGCGCCGGGCCCTCGGGTCCCGGCAAGGGAAAGGACCAGGGGATGGCAGAGCGCCTAACCAAAACCGGGGCCCGCAACGTCTTTTACGGCGGGTCCATCTTCTTCTTCACGATCTTCGTGGGGCTTACGGCCCATTCGCATTACTACGTGCGCACGACCTCCACCGACGAGACGACGCTGACCGACAGCGTCGCGCGTGGAAAACACGTCTGGGAAAAGAACGCCTGCATCAACTGCCATACCCTACTGGGTGAGGGGGCCTATTTCGCGCCCGAGCTCGGCAATGTCTGGAAGCGCTATGGCGGCGTCGAGGATCCGGAGGGCGCGCGCGAGGCGCTGAAGGCCTGGATGGCCGCGCAGCCGAGCGGAGCGGAAGGCCGGCGGCAGATGCCGCAGTTCAACCTCACGGAACAGGAGGTCAACGACCTCGCCGATTTCCTCGAATGGACGAGCCGGATCAAGACCCAGGACTGGCCGCCGAACGATGCCGGCTGACGGACATGCGATCAGGAGACAAGACATGAAATACCAAACGCAAAAGGTCGCGATGCTGTACTTCTACGGCGCGCTCGGCCTCTTCCTCGCCCAGGTGCTCTTCGGAGTCGTGGCCGGCACGATCTATGTGCTGCCGAACACGCTCTCCGAACTCCTGCCCTTCAACATCGTGCGCATGATCCACACCAACGCGCTCGTCGTCTGGCTGCTCATGGGCTTCATGGGCGCGACCTACTACATGATCCCGGAGGAGACCGAGACCGAGCTCTACAGCCCGAAGCTCGCCGTCGTCCAGTTCTGGATGTTCTTCGTGGCGGCGGGCCTGACGGTCGTCGGCTACATGTTCCGCATCCATGAGGGCCGCGAATTCCTGGAGCAGACCTTCATCGCCAAGGTCGGCATCGTCGTCGTCGTGCTGATGTTCCTCTTCAACATCACCATGACCGCGCTGAAGGGCCGCAAGACCACGGTCATCAACATCCTGCTCTTCGGCCTCTGGGGCCTCGCGCTCTTCTTCCTCTTCGCCTTCTACAATCCGGCGAACCTCGCGCTCGACAAGATGTACTGGTGGTACGTCATCCATCTGTGGGTCGAGGGCGTCTGGGAGCTGATCATGGCCTCCGTGCTCGCCTTCCTGATGATCAAGCTCAACGGCATCGACCGCGAGGTCGTGGAAAAATGGCTCTACGTCATCGTCGGCCTCGCCCTCTTCTCGGGCATTCTCGGCACGGGCCACCACTATTACTGGATCGGTGCGCCGGGGTACTGGCAGTGGATCGGCTCACTGTTCTCGACGCTGGAAGTGGCGCCCTTCTTCACCATGGTCATCTTCACCTTCGTCATGACCTGGAAGGCCGGCCGCAACCATCCGAACAAGGCGGCGCTGCTGTGGTCGATCGGCTGCTCGGTCATGGCCTTCTTCGGCGCCGGCGTCTGGGGTTTCCTGCACACGCTGTCCTCGGTGAACTACTACAGTCACGGCACGCAGATGACCGCCGCGCACGGACACCTCGCCTTCTTCGGCGCCTATGTGATGCTGAACCTCGCCATGATGGCCTATGCCATCCCGGAAATCCGCGGCCGCGCGCCGTTCAACCAGTGGCTCTCCATCGCCAGCTTCTGGATCATGTGCACGGCCATGTCGGTGATGACCTTCGCGCTCACCTTCGCCGGCGTCGTGCAGATCCATCTGCAGCGCGTGCTCGGCGAAAGCTTCATGGACGTGCAGGACCAGCTCGCACTGTTCTACTGGGTCCGCCTCGGTTCGGGCGTCGCCGTACTGTTCTCGGCGCTGATGTTCGTCTGGGCCGTGCTGGTGCCCGGTCGCGAACGCCGCGACAGCCTTACGGAGCTGATCCAACCGGCCGAGTAAGCGCTGGCCGGCCCCGTCATCCCGCGGGGCCGGCACTTCCCCTCTTGAAAATTCGTGGAGACCGCAATGAACGTCATCCTCAAGGCTTCGCGCGCCGACATTCCCGCCTACAGCCCGACCGGCAACGAATGCGCCCTGTTCGAGACCGCCTGGACGCGCCAGCTTCCGCTGCTGCTGAAAGGCCCCACAGGCTGTGGCAAGACCCGCTTCGTCAGCCACATGGCCGCAAGGCTCGGCCTGCCGCTTGCCACCGTCTCCTGCCATGACGACCTCTCGGCCGCCGACCTTACTGGCCGCTACCTCCTGAAGGGCGGCGATACGGTCTGGGTCGACGGTCCCCTAACCCGCGCCGTGCGCGAAGGGGGCGTCTGCTATCTCGACGAGATCGTCGAGGCGCGCAAGGACGTCGCCGTCGTTCTGCATCCGCTCACCGACGACCGGCGGATCCTGCCGCTGGAGCGCACCGGCGAGGTGCTGGAAGCGCCGCCCGGCTTCATGCTCGTCGTCTCCTACAATCCCGGCTACCAGAACCTCCTGAAGGCGCTTAAGCCCTCGACGCGCCAGCGCTTCGTCGCCATCGAATTCGACTTCCTGCCGAAAGCCGCGGAGATTGCCGTCGTCGCCGAGGAAAGCGGACTGGACGAAGCCCGCGTCGCGCCGCTCGTCGCCCTTGCCCACCGGCTGCGCGCCCTCAAGGGGCACGATCTGGAAGAAGGCGTCTCCACGCGCCTCCTCGTCTATTGCGCCTGCCTGATCGACAGCGGCATGCCGATGCGTGAGGCCGTGCGCGCGGCGATGATCGAGCCGCTCACTGACGAGCCGGACGTGCGCACCGCCTTGCTCGAAGTCGCCGACGCGGCGATCCGTTGAGGCTGCCATGTTGGATTTCCTGGAGCTTGAGGAAACCGTCGGCCGCGCCTGGCACCGGCTGATCGGCAACACCGCCACCTGGCCGCGCCACGGCGAACATGCCATGCGCCTGGAGGACATCCGTCCGATGCTCGCCGTCTGCTTCCGTGGCTTCGGCGGGGAGGGCGCGGTGCAGATCGCCCCGGCGCGCGGGCGCACCTCGACGCACCGTCTCCGGTTGCGCCAGCGCCTGGGTCTGGGTGAAGAGAAGCTGGTGCAACCCGGCCGCGACCACGCGACGCTGATGCTGCCCGGTGAGATCGCGCTATTCCCCGACAAGGACCTCAACCGCGATCTCTTTATCTGGCTCGCCGCTGCCATGGCCGTCATGCCGCTCGACAAGGTGGCCGAAGGCGATCCGCTGCGGCGCGACCTCGCCCTTCTCCAGCGCGCCGAAGCGACGGCCAAGGCCGTTCTGACCGCCTTTCCGGGTCTTGTCAGGCGCTACCGCCGGCTTTGCGCAGCGACGCTCGAGGCCCGCCGTGCCCGGCCGCTGCCGTCCATCGAGCGCCATGTCGAGAACCGCATCCTCGGCCTCCTGAGGAAGGGCGCCGGCTTTTCCGACGACACGCTGCCGGTCATCTTCCCGCACCGCGCGCCGCCGCGTTACCTGCCCATGCTGCCCGTGCCGCTCTGGCCGGACGCCCTGTTGCGCGAGGACGGCGACGGGCGCGAGGAGGAGGATCAACCCGCGGCGGGTGGCGCGCCGGAGGCGGCCGAGACGGGGCGCCATGTCGCACAGCGCGAGAAGGCGGAGAACAGCAGGAGCGAACGCAGTCCCTTCATCCTCAATCGCTTCGAGAAGATCCTCGCCATGGCCGAGATGGTCAATCTCGACCGTCCCGGCGACGACAGCGACGACCACGATTCCAGCGCTGCCGACGAGCTGGACGACATGACGCTCGGCGAGCGGAAGGGCCGCCCCGCCGCCCGCTTCCGTTTCGATCTCGACCTGCCGCCGGAAGCGCTCGACCGTTCGCGGTTGACCGGCGAATACACCTATCCCGAATGGGATTATCGCACCGCGAGCTATCTGCCGGACCATTGCCGCGTGTTCGCCGCGCCCGCGCCGGACACGGCCATTGCGCCGGAGGCGGACGCGGACACGAAGAGCCTGATCCGCCGCGTGCGCCGGCAGTTCGAAGTGCTGCGCCCGCGCCATGAAATGCTGCGCGCGCAGCTCGACGGTGCGGAACTCGATCTCGACGCGGTGGTCCGGGCGCGCAGCGACCTTGCAGCCGGCGGGCAGGGCAGCGATCGCATCCACCTGATGAGCCAACCGCAGGCGCATGACCTTGCCGTCACCATTCTCGTCGACGTCTCGCTCTCGACCGATGCCTGGTTCGACAACCGCCGGGTGCTCGATGTGGAAAAGGAGGCGCTGCTGGTGCTCGCCCACGGCCTTGCAGCCTGCGGCGACAGCCATTCGATCCTCACCTTCACCTCACGCCGCCGCTCCTGGGTACGCGTCGAGACCGTCAAGGATTTCGGCGAGCCGATGGGCCATGGCGTGGAAGCACGCATCGCGGCGCTGAAGCCGGGCTTCTACACCCGCATCGGTCCGGCGATCCGCCACGCGGCGGCCAAGCTCAACGAACAGCCGAACCGCCGCAAGCTCCTCCTCGTCCTCACCGACGGCAAGCCGAACGATGTCGACCACTACGAGGGCCGTTTCGCGCTGGAGGACAGCCGGCGCGCCGTCATGGAAGCGCGGCGCAGCGGCACCAGCGTGTTCGGAGTGACGGTGGACCGGGAGGCGCAGGCCTATGTGCCGGCCATGTTCGGCCGCAACGGCTATGCCATTGTCAGCAACATCGCCCGGCTGCCAGCGGCGCTGCCGGCGATCTATCGCGGTCTTGTGGGATAGAGGGCACAGGATCTGCGAGAAAGGCCCGGCATGCCGCACCATGCCGGGCCTTTTGCATTATGCCGCCTTGCTGTGCGTGCGGGCCGATTGGTCGATATAGGCGTCGAAGGCGGCAGCGACGGCGCGAATGATGAAGCGATGATCCTGCCGGACCGTGACGATGCCATCGTGGATATCGATGGCGCCATCCTCCTTCAGTGCGGCAAGCCGCACATTGCCCTCGAACAGCGGGGCCACCTCGAAGCCGCGGCGCGCGGCGATGGCGCCGGCATCGACACGGAAATCGCACATCAGCCGCTCGATGATCTCCGCGCGCAGCCGATCTTCGGCGGTGAGCCGGTAGCCCTTGACGGTCGCGAGATGGCCGGAGGCGATGCGTTGCGCATAGAGGCCCGGCGGCACCTCGTTCTGGATATAGCCGTCCGGCATCCGCCCGATGGCCGATGCACCGAAGCCGATGAGGGTCGTGCAGGCGTCCGTCGTATAACCCTGGAAATTGCGATGCAGCCGGCCGTGCCGCGCCGCAAGCGCCAGACTGTCGCCCGGCAGGGCATAGTGGTCGAGGCCGATGCGAACATAGCCGGCACCGCCCAGCGTCTCGGCAATCGCTTCCGCCTGTTCGATACGCCGTGCCGCATCCGGCAGGGCGCGCTCGTCGATCAGCCGCTGGTGTTTCTTGAAGGAGGGGATGTGGGCGTATCCGAAGACGGCGAACCGTTCCGGCCGCATGGCGACCGCCGCCTTCGCCGTCGCGATGCAGGACGCGACGGTCTGGTGCGGCAGCCCATAGATGAGGTCGAAGTTGATGCCGCCGACCCCGGCCTCGCGCAACCGCACCACGGCCTCCATCGTCTGTGCCTCGCTCTGGACGCGGTTGATCGCCTTCTGCACGACGGGATCGAAACTCTGCACACCGAGGCTGGCACGGGTAACGCCCGACTGCCCCAGCGCCGCAGCCATTTCGGGCGTCAACGTGCGTGGATCGATCTCGACCGCGATCTCCATGCCCGATGTGAAGGCGAAGCGCGTGCGCAGAAGCGCGATCAGGGCGGAAAATTCTTCCGGCTGCATGATCGTCGGCGTGCCGCCGCCAAAATGCACATGACGGATCTGCGGGCGGGCGCCCGTTTTCCCGGAGACCAGGTCGAACTCCTTCCGCAGCACGTCGATATAGTCGAGGATCGGCTCGTCACGCTGGGTAATGGTGGTGTGACAGCCGCAGTACCAGCACATGGAGCGGCAGAACGGGATATGCAGGTAGAGCGAGGCCTCCGTGTCCGGCTCGATGGCGGAGAGCCAGTCGCCATAGGCCCCGGCGCCGACGACGGGCGAAAAGGCAGGTGCGGTCGGGTAGCTCGTATAGCGTGGCAGACGCGCCTCGCCGTATTTGTCGATCAGGGCCTGTTGCATGGCGCTTTCCTCTTTGCGGATGTTCGATTGACGAAAGCCTAGGAGGGGCGAAGGCCTCCTTCTTTGCGAAAAGCCAAGCAGCGCGCAGGACGGCCGGAATTCCCGAATTGTTTGCGCATGGTCAAAGTGCCGCGCCGACGGCGGCGTTAGCGTCAGCTGGTTCCGGTCGTGTCGGGCCGCACCCTTCCGGAACGCCATCCGAGCGGCCGGGACGGAATCCAATACATGACAGACCACCAGGAAAAGCCCCTCATCGACGTCCGCACCGTGCCGCCGCGCGAGCGCCATCCGCGCATCTTCGGCATGCTCGGCGCGTTGCTGCCCGGAAAGTCCATGCTGATCACCAGCGATCACGACCCGCGCCCGCTGCACTACCAGTTGGAGACGAATTTCCCCGGGCAGTTCGGCTGGGACTATCTGGAGGCAGGACCAGAGGTCTGGTGCGTCGAGATCGACCGGCTGGAAGACGGCGGTTGCGACTGCTGCTGCGGCTCGGACCACTAAAGTATCCGCGGCGAGGGAGACCGACATGCCGGGCGCAACGCTTTCCCGCTGGACCATGTCCTACTTCGCCGCCGCCTGCCTCATGCTGCTGGCCGGGCAGGGGCTGATGGTTGCGGGCTATGGCTACCCGGCCGCGTCCATCGGCGCCCCGGAAACGCTGGTGCTCGTCCATGTCCTTGTTATCGGATGGCTGAGCCTGCTGATGGCCGGCGCGCTGTTGCAGTTCGTACCGGTCCTGATCGCCCGGCCGCTCGTCGGCGGGCGCTTCGCCGCGCCCGCATTGATGCTGCTCCTTGGAGGGCTCGGATTTCTCGTCGCCGGTTTCATCGGGCTTTCCGGCGCGCTGGACCTGCCGCTTGCCCTGCTGCCGCTCGGCGGCACCCTGCTTCTCTCCGGCTTCGGCCTGATCGCAGGCCTTCTGGCGGCGACGCTCTGGCAGGCCCGCCCCCTGCCGCTGCCGGCCCGCTTCGTCGCCCTCGGGCTTGCCGCGCTTGCCGGTACGGTCCTCGTCGGCTTCGCCTTCACCCTTGCTCTTTCCGGCCTTGCCGAAAGCGATACCCTGACGCAACTGGTCGCCAACGGCCTGTCCTTGCATGCAATGCTCGGCCTCGCAGGCTGGCTCACCATAACGGCGGTCGGGGTCAGTTACCGACTGCTCGCCATGTTCCTGCTCGCCCCGGAAACCGAGCGGCGCAGCAGCCGGGCGGCCTGGTGGATAGCCGCGCTTGCGATCGGGCTCGCTGCCGCCGCCGTTCCCGCCGTGCTGTTTTCCCTTTCCGGCAGCATCCTCCTTGCCATCGCACTCGTCCTGTCGCTGGCAGCGGTGCTGCTCTATGGCGGCGATGTCCTGCACCTTTATCGCGCACGCAAGCGCAAGCAGGCGGAACTGAACATCCGCGCCACCTTTCCGGCCTTCGTATCCCTCGCGGTTTCCATCGTCCTGCTCAATCTTCCGGCGGTACGGGCAGGCGAGGGCGTGGCGGCTGCGGTCTATCTCCTCGTCTTCGGCTGGCTGACCGGCCTCGGCCTTGCGCAGCTCTACAAGATCGTCGCTTTCCTCACATGGCTCGAGGCCTATGGCCCGGTGCTCGGCCGCGCGCCTGTGCCGCGCGTGCAGGACCTTGTCGCGGAGAACCGCGGGCGTATCCTGTTCTTCGTCTATTACAGCGCCGTTGCTGCGGCCACGCTGGCGCTTGCGGTCGGCGCGCCCGGCTCCTTTCGTGGCGCAGTCGGCCTGCAGCTCATTTCCACGCTGGCGCTGATGCGGGAGTTCGTTCGCGCGCGCCGGCTCACCGTCGTGCCCGCAGCGACCCGCTCTCCCGCGGGCATGGTGCGGCCGCATCTCTTCCTGCCTCTTTCCCTTTCAAGGAGATAATCGATGTCCAACATTTCGCCCGGGATCGCACCGAAGGTGCTCGACGTGCGGCCGATCCTGCAGAGCGGCGGCGAACCGTTCCAGGAGATCATGCAGGCGGTACAGGCCCTTGCCCCCGGACAGGGGCTGAAACTCGTCGCCCCCTTCCGCCCGCAGCCGCTCTTTCGCGTCATGGAGGGGCGCGGCTTCGACCACGAGGCCCGCGAGATCGAAAGCGGGCATTGGGAAGTCCTGTTCACGCCGCAGAAGGATGCTGCGCCGGTGGAAATCTCCGTCGATGCCGACCGGCCGGAAACCTGGCCGGATCCGTCCTTCCATCTCGATCTTTCGGACCTCGACCCTCCGGAGCCCATGGTGCGCATCCTTGCAGCCATGGAAAAGCTGGATGCGGGAGACGTCCTCTTCGCGGTGCTTTCCCGCGAACCGCTGTTCCTGTTCCCGGAACTGACGAAACGCGGCCACCAGTGGGCCGGCAATTTCGACGAGACGGGCAGCGCCTACCGCATCCTCGTCCGCGTCGGGCAAGCGAAGGCCTGAAACGATGGACGCAGAGGAAAAGACGGCGCTCGCCGACGATATCCGCAATGCGCTGCGCATGATCATCGACCCGGAGATCGGCCGCAACATTGTCGAACTCGGCCTGATCTACGACATCGCGGTGGAAGAGGGTGGCATCGCCCGCGTCACCATGACCACCACGACACGCGGTTGCCCGGCAAGCGGCTACCTCAAGGAAGCAGTCGGCAACTGCGTCTGGTACGTACCGGGTGTCGAATATGCCGAAGTATCCATGACCTATGAGCCGCCCTGGACGCCTGACATGATGGCGCCTTGAGAAGAAGGCCCGGAGACAGCTCCGGGCCTTCCGCGTTTCAGAGCGGGGTGCGGTGCTTGCGCGCCAGGATCGGCGCATATTCCAGGCAGAAGAGCCCGAAGGCTGCGATCCAGAGCAGGCCGGCCGCACCATAGATGTGCTGGCTCATCTCCGGAAGGATTTCTCCCAGCGGCCGCACGAGGGCGCAGAGAATCAACGCCGCGTAGGCCGCCATGGTGAGGCGCGAGGCCGCGAGAACCCGGCCTGTATGGCCAAGGCTCGCCCGCGTCATCACCGCCAGCATCATGCAGGCAATGGCGCCCACCGAGAGCAGATGCAGCACCGAACGCTCCTCCAGAACATCGAGGGCGCTCAGCGCGATGGCGAAGAAGCCGAGCGGTACGAACGCATAGGCGACGTGGAGAATGACGAGCAGCTTTTCCGGCGCCGTCGTCCAGCCCCGCCAGCGGTGGAGGCGGATGCAATGCAATGCGGCGGCGGCAAGACCGAGCCCGACGGTCACCGGATGCTCCGGCACCGCGACCCAGACGGCAAAGGCGGCGACGCCGGCCAGGATCGCCACGGTGTCGAAGCCGTTATAGGGCACCGGGAAATCCGTACGCCCGAACTTGTTGAGCCAGTTGCGCGTGAAACTCGGCACGATGCGGCCACCGACGATCGTCACCAGAACCACGTAGGCGGCCACGGCAAGGCGAATGGCGAGGTGGTCGTGCCCCCCCTCGATCACCGCGGCATGGAAGACGGCGTTGGCGAGCGACAACGCCAGCAGACCGCCAAGCACTTTCAGGTCCTTCCATTTGCGCCCCGCCACCACCTCGCGCGTGCAGATCGCCATGAGCACGGGCAGGAAGAGACCGTCGATCACGGCCGCCGCGACAAGCCCGATTTCATCCGTCGCGAGAAGGGCGATCCGCCCAGCGCACCACAGGCCGAAAAGTCCGGCGAGCGGCCAGCCGGAGACGGGCAGCCGTCCGGTCCAGTTCGGCACGGCCGTCAGGAGGAAGCCGGCCAGCACCGCCGAGGCGAAGCCGAACAGCATCTCGTGGGCGTGCCAGTTGGGCGCGCCGTAGTCGCCGGCAAGCTCGATCCGCCCGGTGATAGCCGCGATCCAGAGCACCATCGCGGCAATAGCCCAGAGCGCCCCGCCCAGAAAGAAGGGCCGGAACCCATAGGAAAACAGCACCGGGCCGGTGCGCGAGAGGCCGCGCGGGACGGCGCGGCTGACACGCGCTGCAGGTTGGCTAGCGTTCATGATCGTCTCTTTCCTTTGCAATCGTCAGCTCTTTCTAGGGCAGCCGTCCGGCGGCTTCTTTGCGAGATGGCAAAGAGCAAATCGGCCCCTGCCAAAATGCCGCAGCGGCCGCAAAGGCCTGTTTGAGCCATCACAAAGAGGTCGGCGCGAATGCTCCTAGAACAGAAGGGACGGGGCGATACACCGCTCCGTCCTTTGAAAAGGAGAAATGCAATGACTGAGCAGTTTCAGATGACACGCCGCACCATTCTCGGCGGTGCCGCCTTTGCCGGCGTCCTGACGCCGATCATTGCGGCGTCGGTGGCGCGGGCCGAAGGCGGCGCCGTCACGACCAATGCTGCCGCAACCGCGGCCGATATCGCCAAGCTGGAACGGGTGAAGGTCGAGCTGGTCAAGCCGCCCTTCGTCCATGCTCACAGCCAGAAGGCCGAGGGCGGCCCGAAAGTCTACGAATTCACCATGACGATCGAGGAAAAGAAGATGATCCTCGACGACAAGGGCACCGAGGTGCACGCCATGACCTTCAACGGCTCGGTTCCGGGTCCCCTGATGGTCGTGCACCAGGGCGACTATGTCGAGCTGACGCTGATCAACCCCGATACCAACGAGTTGCAGCACAACATCGACTTCCATTCGGCAACCGGCGCCCTCGGCGGCGGTGCGCTGACGGTGGTCAACCCCGGTGAACGCACCGTCCTGCGCTTCAAGGCCACCAAGGCCGGCGTCTTCGTCTACCATTGCGCACCTCCCGGCATGGTGCCCTGGCATGTCACCTCGGGCATGAACGGCGCGATCATGGTGTTGCCGCGCGAGGGCCTGTCGGACGGGCACGGCAAGGAGCTGACCTACGACCGCGTCTATTATGTCGGCGAGCAGGATTTCTATGTGCCTCGCGACGCCGAGGGGAACTACAAGAAATACGACAGCGTCGGCGAAGCCTATGGCGATACGCTGAAGGTCATGCGCACACTGACCCCGAGCCACATCGTCTTCAACGGCGCGGTCGGGGCGCTGACCGGCGACAACGCCCTGCAGGCCAAGGTGGGCGAGAAGGTGCTGATCGTGCATTCGCAGGCCAATCGCGATACGCGCCCGCATCTCATCGGCGGCCATGGCGACTATGTCTGGGCGACCGGCAAGTTCCGCAACGTGCCCGACGTCGACCAGGAAACCTGGTTCATTCCCGGCGGCACGGCAGGCGCGGCCTTCTACACCTTCGAGCAGCCGGGCATCTACGCCTATGTCAACCACAACCTGATCGAGGCCTTCGAGCTCGGCGCGGCCGCCCACTTCACGGTCACGGGCGAATGGAACGACGACCTGATGACTTCGGTCACCCCCCCGAGCGGCGCCTGACGCCACAAGCTCCCCGATGCGTCCGTCCACGGGCGGGCGCATCCTTCCGGGCCGCCGCCGGCGGTCCGGCTCCCTATCCGCGCCTGTCCCGGATGCCGAACGATCGTCCGGGCAAGGCGCAAGGAGGCCACCATGGCGGTTCTGACATCGAGACCCGGCCCTTTCTGGACATCGCTGACCCTTCCTGCCCTGCTGCTCGCCGCCCTTGCGGGCGCTATGGCGGTCAAGACCGGTCTCATCCGCACGGCGCCGGCCGGCCCGGTCCTGGACGAACCGCTGACGGTCGAGATCGCTCCGCGCAGCTTCGCCTACCGCGACAGCGGTGAATTCTACCGCAACGGCTTTGCCGTCGACGGACCGGTGAAGACCGCCGCAGTCACCCGTCCTCTCACCATCATGAAATACCAGGTCACGGCGGGCGACTATGCACGCTGCGTGGCCGACGGCGCCTGCCCGGCCGCCGAGCCGGGCTTTGCACCGGTCGATCCCGCCGATACGCCCGCAACCGGCGTCAGCTATGACGACGCCGTGGCCTATGCCGGCTGGCTGAGCGAGCGCACCGGCGAAATCTGGACGCTGCCAAGCGACCGGGATCTTGCCTTCGCCGCGGGCACGCGCTTTCCCGACGATGCGCTGGGCGTCGACATCAACAGCACCAACCCCGCCGAACGCTGGCTTGCCGACTATCGCCGCGAGGCGGCGCGCAAGGCCTCGCGCGATCCCGTTCCCCAGCCGCTTGGCCGGTTCGGCGAGAACGAATACGGCCTGGCCGATTTCGCCGGCAATGTCTGGGAATGGACGGCGACCTGCAACCGGCGCGTCAATCTCGATAAGGAGGGCTATGTGGTGAACGATGTCTCGTCCTGCGGCATCTATGTGGCGAGCGGCAAGCATCGCGCCGCGATGAGTTCGTTCGTGCGCAATCCGAAGGGTGGCGGCTGCGCGGTCGGCGTTCCGCCCGACAATGTCGGCTTCCGGCTGGTCAAGGATACGCGCTGGTATGCGCCGCTCCTTGCGGCACTTCGCGCGCGCGGCATTCCGCTCTGAACTTCCGGCAGGGCGACAGGCGTGATAGAAGCCGGTAACTTTCACGCGAGAGGAATGCGATTGTGAAGATTGACCGGACCGTCGTCCGCTCGCTCGCCCTGTTCGAGAGGATGAGCGACGAAGACCTCGACAGGCTGCTGACCCATGCGACCGCGCGCCGCGTGGCGCAGGGCGATGCCATCTTCGAGCAGGGTCAGGCGGCGACGAGTTTCTTCCTGCTGCTGCATGGCCGTCTCAAGGTGACCCAGGTGACCGAGGACGGCCAGCAGATCATCGTGCGCGTCGTGCATCCCGGCGATCTCTTCGGCTTTGCCAAGGCCCTCCAGCGTTCCGACTATCCCGGCACCGCGCGCGCGGCGACCGAAAGCGTGATCCTCGGCTGGCCGACGGATCTCTGGCCGCATTTCGTCGAGCAGAATCCCCGCCTTGCCGTCACCGCCATGCAGACCATCGGCCAGCGGCTGGAGGAGGCACATACCCGCATCCGCGAAATGTCCACGCAGGAAGTGGAGCGCCGCGTCGCCCATGCGGTGCTGCGCCTGTCCAAGCAGGCCGGCCGGAAGGAGGGCGAGGGCATCCGGATCGATTTTCCGATCTCCCGGCAGGACATCGCCGAGATGACCGGCACGACGCTGCACACGGTCTCGCGCATCCTCAGTGCCTGGGAATCTCAGGGGCTCGTCGAAGGCGGTCGCCAGAAACTCCTCGTCCGTGACCTCGCCGGCCTTTCGGCGCTGGCTGACGGACCACGGGATTAACGCTATTCTTCATCCGTCCCTGTCGGCCCTTGCCGGAATGGGGGAACCGCCGCTAAGTCTTGCGGCAACTGGCTGCGCAAGGGAGGGCGCCTTGAACGACAACAACGTGCTGAAATTCGAGCGTCCGAAGCCGAAGCAGGAGAACAAGCCCGCCGCGCCGGGGCCGCGCAAGGGCCTGATCTGGCTCCTCGTCTCAGCCGCCGTCGTGCTTGTCTGGGCCTATTACCAGTTCATCGCGCCGGCGAGTGTCTAGTTCAGTCCAGCACAGCCATGCGAAGCTCGGCCTCGCGGCCGAGGGTCGTCATCCATTCGGTGAACTGCGGGCGTCCCTTGATCTGCCGGCCGTAGTGGCGGCCGAGCCCGGCCGTCAGCTCTCCCTTGCGGCCAAGCTGCTCATCGGCAAAACCGATCATCTGCGAATTCGGCCAGGCCTGCGGGCGGATGGCGACGAGGCGGGCAAAGAGGCTCTCCGCCTCCTCGTCCGGATTGGCCTGCGCCATCAGCGCCAGCATGGCGGCCGTCGAGCGCGATATGCCCATGTGGCAATGGACGAGGAGATGGCTCTGCGCCTGCTTCTCCCTGAGTTCGAGGAAATCCGCGCCGAAGCCGAGGATCGCCGCGACATGATCGGCCGTCGGCATCACGCGACCGGGCGCGGCAGCGATGATATCGTGGAACCGCAGCGTCGTGCGCTCATGCCTGCCGTAGGCGGTGAAGGCCTCCAGTTCGGGATGATCCGGGTCGATGAGCGAGAGAACATGGGTGACGTTGCGAGCGCTCTGGCCGGGCAGCTCCTCGATGCCGCAAACCGTCAGCACCGGCGAGAAAACCATATCCATGTTCTTGTCCTTCAAATTCTACGTATGACGGGTTCTGCTCCCCCGCGTGCAAGGGGATCAAAGATGGCGGTGCATGTCCACATCGATCCGCGCCGTCGGCGGTGCGTCGACATGGCGATCCTGCAGAGCGATTGATAGTCAAAACCGGGCGGCACGACAACGCGCCTTCTGCGCGAACCCGCGCATTCCGGCATGGCTCACCGGAAAACGCCCCCGCATCGGCCCGCCATATCGGATCGCGAATACCCTCGGAGCGAGTGTCGGACTTTAGGTGGTTGTTCAGCATTCTGCCGTAACGTCAGCGGACTTCATGCAGGCAGGGACTTCCGATGGGCGTGGTGACGCTGGAGCAGGTGGAGCGCCAGATCGCAAAAGGTTTCCCCTTTCTGCGCTTTGCGCCCGGTGTGGAAGCGGCCTTCCGCAAGGACTATGCGGACGAACGCGTGCGGCTCGCCCTCATCTGGGGCGTGGTCGGCACGCTGATCTACGATCTCGTTTATTTCGGTGACCGCACAATGATGGCGGACGTGTTCGGGGAGCTGCTCGTCGCACGCTTCCTCGTCTTCACGCCCTTCGTCATCGGCTGCATCGTCGCGGTCCGACGCTGGCGCAATGCCCTGCTCTACGACATCCTGTCCGTCGCCATCGCCGTTCTGGGGGTGACGTTGCCCATGCTCGCCGCCACGCAGAGCGCCAGCCCCTATCTCTTCGTCTACCAGAACGGCAATTCCGCCGCCTTCCTGTTCTTCGTCATCGCGCTCCGGCCGCGCTTTCCCGCCATATTGGCCGGCCTTGTTCTGATGTGCGCCTCGCATTTCACCACGACGAAGCTGACAGGCGCCTTCGATGCCGTCACCTATTCCGGCATCATCACCTTCTACGTCACGCTTTCGATCTTCCTGGCCGTCAGCGCCTATTTCCTGGAACAGAAGGACCGGCAGAACTTCCTCAACCAGTTGCGGGCCGGCCTGCTCTACGACCAGCTGGAGCGCAATGCCGAACGCGACGAACTGACCGGCCTCCTCAACCGGCGCTCGCTGGCGCGCACCGGCGAGCGGCTGTGGACGGGCGCCGGCGCTTCCGCCGTCTCGGCCATCCTGCTCGATATCGATCACTTCAAGCGCTTCAACGACGTGCACGGCCATATCGAGGGCGATGCCTGCATCCGCGCCGTCGCGCACTGCATCCGCCGGACGGCGGATGAGGCCGCCTTCGTCTTCCGCTTCGGCGGGGAGGAAATCCTCGTGCTTTCCGCCTGTGCGGAGCCGCTGACGGCTCTCGCCATGGCGGAGCGCATCCGCGCTGCCATAGAAGACCTCGCCATCGACCACCGCGGTCTGGACGACGGTTGCGTCACCGTGAGCCTGGGTGTCGCGCTTGCCGAGCCCGCCGGCACCACGCTGGAGAAATTGCTGCAGGTGGCGGACGGAGCGCTCTACGAGGCCAAGCACAGGGGCAGGAACACCGTGGCGCTCGCGGACGGCCTCGTGCCCGGCACCCGCGTCGCCTGACCCCCTTCAGACTTCGAAGACGTCCTCGAAGGATTCCGGGAAGCTCTGGCGGGCGACTTTCTCGTTGATGATGAAAAGCGCCTCGTAGGACAGCGGGTCGAAATCCTTCTCGGCCGGCAGAACCTCGCGGCCGAAGAGCAGATTGAGCCGCGCGGCGTCGAGATTGCCGCGTTCGAAGGGCTCGTCCCCGAAATAATGCCAGAGGGCATGCAGGAAGGCGGCATCGATGCGGTGCTCGGCCGTGCCCGGCCGTGCCTTGCGGGGCAGCGCCTTGATCGGCGTCACCCCGCGCGGATTGGCGCGACGGATGGTGAACTGGATCCCCGTGCCCGGCATGCCGGACGGGAAGCCGCGATGTTTGGTCATGTCGGGCAGGTTCGCCATCCGCTTGTCCTTATGCCTTGCCGATCTTGTCCTGCGTCTTCGTGTCGAAGTCGGAGGCATCGTGCCGTTCGTGCAGCTGCTCGGCGGGATCGCCGTTCAGCCGGTTGACCATGCGGCCGCGGATGACTGCCGGACGCGCAGCGATCTCGGCCGTCCAGCGCTGGACGTTCTTGTAGGTCTCGACCTCGAGGAACGTTCCGGCATCGCCATACTGCTTGTTCTGGGCAAGGCTGCCATACCAAGGCCAGATCGCCATGTCGGCAATGGTGTAGTCGGCACCTGCCACGAAGCGGTTGTCGGCAAGCTGGCGGTCGAGCACGTCGAGCTGGCGCTTCACCTCCATGGCGTAGCGGTCGATGGCATATTTGATGCGGATCGGCGCATAGGCATAGAAGTGACCGAAGCCGCCGCCGAGGAAGGGCGCCGAGCCCATCTGCCAGAACAGCCAGTTGAAGGTTTCCGTCCGGGCGCGCAGGTCGGTCGGCAGGAAGGCACCGAATTTTTCTGCGAGATAGAGCAGGATCGAGGCCGACTCGAAGATGCGCACCGGCTCGCCGCCGCCCTTCGGCGCATGGTCCATCAGCGCCGGGATCTTGGAGTTCGGATTGACGTCGACGAAACCGGAACCGAACTGGTCGCCATCGCCGATGCGGATCGGCCAGGCATCGTATTCCGCGCCCGCATGGCCGGCGGCCAGAAGCTCCTCCAGCAGGATCGAGACCTTCACGCCATTCGGCGTCGCCAGCGAATAGAGCTGCAGGGGATGTTTGCCGACAGGCAGCTCCTTGTCGTGGGTCGGGCCGGCGATGGGGCGGTTGATATTGGCGAAGGCGCCGCCATTGCCCTTGTCCCAGGTCCAGACCTCAGCGGGCTCGTAGCCGGCGGGGAAATTGTCGGCGGGAGATTTTTCGGTCATGAAACGATCCTTGTCGAAGAATGCGCACGATGCCGACGCAAAGAGCCGGCTGCTTCGCGCAGTTCTATACCGTCCGCACGCCGCCTTCTAGGCATGCGGGTTCCGGTTCGGCGCCGCCCAAGGAATTTTCGTTCGCCGTCCGGGCGTCCGGTCGCGGAGATCGCGACCGGAGCGGATTTCGCAAGGTCTTACGCGCGATCCGCGCGATAGGCGACGCAGTCGATTTCCACGCGGCAATCGACCATCATGCGCGACTGCACGCAGGCGCGGGCCGGCGGGTTCTTGCCGAAATACTCGGCATAGACGCCGTTGAAGCTCCAGAAGTCGCGCGGATCGTCGAGCCAGACGCCGATGCGCACGATATCATCGACGCCGTAACCGGCCTCATGGAGAATGGCGATCATGTTCTCGATGGCCTTGCGGCTCTCGGCGACGATGCCGCCGGAAACGATCTCGCCCTTTTCCATCGGCACCTGGCCGGAGACATAGAGCCAGCCGGCGGCTTCGGTGGCGCGGGCGAAGGGCAGCGGCTGGCCGCCGGCGCCGGTTTCCCCGGCGCCATAACGCTTGATCGTCATGGAATTCTCTCTTTTCTGGTTGAAACTGGCTTAGTTGAAACTGGACGTCTTGAGGAACTCGGCGAGCCGCTCGGTCTTCGGCTGTACGAACATTTCCTTCGGGTCGCCTTCCTCGCAGATGACGCCCTGGTTCATGAAGATGACGCGCGAGGAGACCTCGAAGGCGAAACGCATCTCGTGCGTGACGAGCAGCATGGTCATGCCGTCGGCGGCAAGGCCCTTGATGACCTGCAGCACCTCGCCCACCAGTTCCGGATCGAGAGCGGAGGTTACTTCGTCGAACAGCATGAGGCGCGGCGACATGGCGATGGCACGGGCAATGGCGACGCGCTGCTGCTGGCCGCCGGAGAGCTGGCCGGGATAGTGGTTGGTGCGGGCGGCAAGGCCGACGCGGTCCAGCCATTTCTCCGCGATGGCGCGCGCCTCGGGCTTGGCCATCTTCTTCACCTTGATGAGGCCGAGCATGACATTCTCGGCCGCGGTCATATGCGGGAAGAGATTGAACTGCTGGAAGGCCATGCCCGTCAGCGCGCGCTGGCGGGCGATCTCCTTCTCGCTCTTGCGCCGGCGTGTCGCGCCTTCGACGTGGTAGCCGATCTCCTCGCCGTCGAGGCGGATCGTGCCGCCCTGGAATTCCTCCAGCATGTTGATGCAGCGAAGCATGGTCGTCTTGCCGGAACCGGAGGAGCCGATGATGGAAATCACCTCGCCCTCCGCAACCGTGCAGTCGACGCTTTTCAGCACCTCGTTCTGGCCGTAGGTCTTGCGCAGGCCCTTGATGTCGAGAATGGTCTTGGCCATCGGTCGGGTCTCCTCAGGACGGCAGGGCGGTCTTGCGTTCGACATATTTGCCGAGACGCTCGATGCCGAAGTTGACGATGAAATAAAGAGCCCCGGCCAGGAAATAGAACTGGAGGCTCATGAAGTTGCGCGAGATGATCTCCTGCGTGCGCAGGAGCAGTTCGGCAACGCCGATGACGGAGAGCAGCGTGGAGGCCTTCACCATTTCGGCGGCGGTGTTGACCCAGGCCGGCAGGCACTGGCGCAGCGCCTGGGGCCAGAGCACCGAGGTAAAGGTCTGACTGAAGGTGAGGCCGATGGCCTTGGCGGCCTCCGTCTGCCCCTTCGGGATCGCCTGCAGCGCGCCGCGCACGATCTCGCCGATATGCGAGGAGCAGAAAACCGCCAGCGCCAGGATGCCGGCCGAGAAGGGACCGAGATCGATGCCGGCCGCCGCCGAGACATAGTAGCTCGCAAGCACGAGCACCAGCACCGGCGTGCCGCGAATGATGTCGGTATAGGCGCGCACGACGAGACGCAGGACCCTGCCGCCATAGACGAGCGCGAGGCCGACGAAGACGCCGAACAGCGAGCCGGCGACGATGGCGAGCAACGAGATGGAAACGGTGGTGCCGAGACCGCTCAGGATGACGTAGCGAGCGCCCCAGAGCTGTTCGAGGAAGGCGAAGGAAGACATCTGGATCACCTCGGCAGGGCCAGCCGGCGCTCGATGAGGCGCAGCAGGGCGGCAATGAGGAAACAGGTGACGACATAGAGGGCGGACGTCACCATCCAGGTCTCGATGACGCGGAAGCTCTCGACGTTGATCTTGCGCGCCGCGAAGGTCAGCTCCGGCACGGCGATGGCCGCGGCGAGCGAGGTGTCCTTGAACAGCGAGATGACCGTGGAGGAGAGCGAAGGCAGCACGTTGCGGAACATCAGCGGCGCGATGATCGAACCGCGGATCTGCATGGGCGTAAGGCCGATGGCCAGCCCGGCCTCGGTCAGGCCGCGCGGAATGGACAGAAGCCCGGCGCGGAAGACCTCGGCGAGATAGGCGCCGGAATAGAGCGAGAGCACCAGCACGAAGCTCTGGATCTTGCCGAGCCGGAAGCCCATCTGCGGCAGAGCGAAATAGGCGAAGAGCACCAGCACGAGGATCGGCAGATTGCGGATGATCGTGACGTAGAGCCGCGCCGGTGCGCCGATAAGCCTGTTCCTGGACGTCAGCGCGAAGGCGACGGCAAGGCCGATGGCGGCACCGATGAAGATGGAGATGACGGCGAGGCCAAGGCTCAGCGCAAGACCGCTGAGCAACAGATCGAAGCTGCGCCAGACGGCGCCGAAATTCAGCGTGTAACCCATGGCAGGCTATCCCGGTTTGGAGAGCGAGGCGAACCCCGCTCCCCTGACGATTACTTGTATTCGACCGGGAAGCCGATCTGCGGAGGCGTCAGTTCCTTGCCGAACCAGGTCTTGTAGGACGTGGCGTAGAAGTCGAACTCGACACCGGTCATGGCTTCGTGCAGGGCGGTGTTGACGAAGTTCAGCCAGTCCTGGTCGCCGCGCTTGACGCCGCAGGCATAGGTCTGCGGGTTCCAGCCGTAGCCGGCGTCCTTGTAGCGGCCGGGGTTCTGCGTCATGTACCAGGCGAGCGACGACTGGTCGGTGGCGACGGCATCGGCGCGACCCGATTCCAGGGCCTGATAGATCAGGTCGACGGATTCGTACTGATCGACCGTCGCTTCCGGCAGCGCGGCATGCACCATCGCCTCGGCATAGACGTTCTGCAGAACGGAGATGGTGACGGAAGATCCCGCCGCCTTCAGCGCCGCATAGTCGGCATACTGCCCATCCCCCTTCAGCATCAGGCCGACGCCTTCGCGGTAGTAGGGAATGGTGAAGGCGATCTGCTGGGCGCGCTCGCCCGTCACCGTCATGAACTGGCAGGTGATATCCACCTTGTCCGTCGTGATGTTCGGAATGCGCGCGTCGGACGACTGGTTGACATACTCGATCTTGTCGGGATCGCCGAACAGCGCCTTGGCGATGATACGGCCCATATCCACGTCGAAGCCCTGCAGCTTGTCTTCCGCACTCTTGAAGTGCCAGGGCGCATTCGTGCTGCCGGTGCCGAGGATCAGGTGGCCGCGGGCGATGACCTCATCGAGCTTGCTGCCGTCGGCGAGGACGGGCGTTGCAAACAGCGCGGCGGAAACGGCCAGCGACAGCGCGCCGGCGCGGAAAGAAAGGTTCATGGTGCTCCCCCCAAGTGAACGCATTTATGAAATCCAATATAATGGACACTCGTCTATTTTACCGGATGCCGTATGAAGCGCCAAGGCCGCGGGCTTGTCAATAGGGATTCCTAAAACACACGGCCCATTGTATGCATTTGCCTGCGCCCGCTGCATGCATGGCCTTTTTCTCGACGGACGGGCCCGTTTGCATGTACATGGGAGGGGTGAGGGACAGGGCAGAATCGGGGAATGGCGTGATGGGTTCTGCGGAACCGGTGCACTACAAGGTCGCGGAGGCTGCACGGCTTGCCGGCGTTTCGGCGTCCACGCTCCGGCTTTGGGAAGCGCAGGGGCTTGTGGTGCCGGGGCGCTCGGAAACGGGGCATCGCCAGTACAGCGCCGAGGACGTCGCCCGACTGAAGCGCATCGCCTGGTATCGAACGGAGCGCGGGCTCAACCCCGCCGCCATCCGCGAAGCGCTGGAGGCGGAAGAGCCCGCGGCCGACCCGCCGCATGCCGAAGGCGATGCGCCGCAAGGTGTCGGCCGCAAGCTGCGCAGCCTCCGGCACGCCGCCGGCAAGACGCTGGAGCAGGTCGCCGGCGATATCGGCATCGCGACATCCGTTCTCTCCACCTTCGAGCGCACCTCGCAGGGGGTGACCTTCCGTGTGCTGCACGACCTTGCCGCCTACTACGAAACGACCGTCTCGAAGCTTTCCGGCGAGGAAGAGAGCGGCGACCGCTCCGTCGTGCGCGCCGGCGAGTGGAAGCTCTGGCCGGAAACTTCACCCGGCGTCACCGTGCAGGTGCTGGCGGACGGGCGCAACATGATGGATTGCCATCGCTTCGTGCTCGCCCCCGGCGCCTCCTCGGATGGCGCCTACAAGCATGAGGGCGAGGAGTTCGTGCATGTTCTCTCTGGCAGGATCGAACTGGTGCTCGACGGCCATGAGTTCCACGACCTCGGCCCGGGCGACAGCCTCTATTTCGAGAGCTGCCGCCGCCACGCCTGGCGCAACCGGCATGACGGCGAGACGGTGCTGATCTGGATCAACACGCCGCCGACGTTCTGAGCAATTCCAGCGATCGGCGAAGACCTAGAGCATGTCAGGTTCAGATCGAACCAGACATGCTCTAAATTCTTTTGTTTCCGTTTGTCTTTTCGGGAAAACCGGTTCCCACTTTTCCCTGACAAACTCTAGCCGCGTCGCTTCAACTGCTGCTCGCGGAAGAAGATGAAGAGGCCAGAGGCAACGATGAAGCCGGCACCGACCAGCATGGCCGGGCGCGGCGCATCGGCAAAGAAGATCCAGCCGAAGACCAGCGCCCACAGCAGCAGCGTATATTGTAGCGGCACGACGGTCGCCGCATCCGCCAGCTTCAGCGAGCGGTTGACCAGCATGTGCGCGCTCATCGCCACGATGCCGAGAAGGCTCAGAAGGCCGAAGTCGACGGAGCTGACCGGCGCCCAGCCGGCGGGATCGGCAAGACACCAGATGCCGGAAAACACCGCCGCGCCGGCAATCTGCCAGAAGACCAGCGTCGTGTCGGGCGTGGCGCGCAACGACCGGCCGAGCACCATGGCAATGCCGAAGGCAAGGCTGCCGGCCAGTGCGATGAGGGCGGGAAGGGTGAAACTGTCCTTCGACGGTTCCAGCGCGATGAGAACGCCGACGAAACCGACGACGATGGCCGTCCAGCGGCGCCAGCCGACCTTTTCGCCCAGCATCAGCGGCGAGAGGGCTGCGACATAGATGGGCGCGGCGAGCCAATAGGTCATGGCGTCGGCGAGCGGCATGTAGGCGACGGCGAAGTAGAAGCCGGAGGCTTCGAAGGCGAAGAGGGCGGAGCGCAGGAGATGCAGTTTCGGCCGTTCGACCTCGATCAGCCGCCGCCAGCCCACGCGCCAGAAGAAGGGCGCGAGCACCACCAGCGCGGCAATGCTGCGGATCAGCATGAGCTGTCCGACCGAATAGGTCGCCATCAGCCATTTGCCGAGCACGTCGTTCAGCGAGAACATCACCATGCCGAGCAGCATCAACAGGACGCCGAGGCGGGCGGAGCCGGCATCAGACGAGGAAAGGGTGGTATCGGTCATGGCGAAAACTCGGGCATCTCGGGATGCCAGCGCTGTGACACATTCCGCAAGGCCGATCCAGTCAGCAATTTTGATGCTTGCATTCAGCCGCGACGGGCGATGAGGATGCCGAAGAGCACGATGACCCCGCCGACGGCCTGCATCAGCCCCACCGGCTCGGCCAGCAATATCCAGGCGAGGATGGCGGCGACCACCGGCTGGAGCAGTAGCGTCAGCGATGAGAAGGCGGTCGGCAGATAGGCCAGCGCATAGGTGACGAGGCCTTGCCCGCCGACATGGCTGATGAAGGCAAGGCCGAGCACCATCGCCCAGCCGAACAGCGTGACCGGCACCATGCCCGCCTCGAAGAAGAAGGCGAGGGGCAGCATGCAGACGGCGGCGGAAAAAGTGGTCCAGACCATGATGCGCAGGGTCGAGAAACGCGACCGTACATGACCGAGCGTCAGCATGTAGCAAGCATAGAAGATCGCCGCGACGATGGCCGTCAGGTCGCCGGCAAGCTGCCCGCCGCCGATGGCCGCAGGTCCGCCCTTCAGCACGATGACGCCGGCGAGCGCCAGTGCGAGCCCGGTCAGGAAGACCGGCGTGATGCGAGTGCGGAAGATAAGCCAGGAGCCGAGCGTCACGAAGACGGGCGCCAGATTGGCGAGCAACGTTGCATTGGCGACGGAGGTCATGTGCAGCGAGAGGTGCCAGGCGGCAAGATCGACGGCGAGGAATGCGCCGGGCAGCAGCAGGAAGATGTAGTCGCGCAGGCCGGACGGCGTTTCGTCACCCTGCTTCGTCACACGCGAGATCAGGAAGAAGGGGATGAGCGCCAGCGAAACGCGCCAGAAGGCCGTCGCCATCGGCCCGACTTCCGAAAGACGCACGAAGATCGGCGATCCGCCGATGGCGGCGCCTCCGATCAGAAGGGCGAACAGGGCAAGGCGGCTATGGCGGGAGGCGGCAGGTGACACGGTCGAACGTCCGGATGGCGAGATTGCCAGCGGGGCTATCAGACCGCACGGGCTTGAACCAGACGGGCGCCACTAAATTAGCGGAAAACTTGCGGCCGATGCAAAGACGGCGCCCGAAGGCGCCGTCTTCAAAACCTCAAGCCGCGTCGGGCCGGTGGATGGTCTTCACTTCGAGGAAGTCCTCGAGGCCGAACATGCCGCCTTCGCGGCCGTTGCCCGACTGCTTGTAGCCGCCGAAGGGGCTGCCGTAGCGGTGCGGGCCGCCGTTGATATGCACCATGCCGGCGCGAAGGCGCGCGGCGACACGCTCGGCGCGTTCCGGATTGCCGGTCTGGAGATAGGCGGCAAGGCCGTAGGCCGTGTCGTTGGCGATCGCGATGGCTTCTTCTTCGGTGTCGAAGGGAATGATCGCGAGAACCGGGCCGAACACCTCTTCACGGGCGATGCGCATGTCGTTGTTGACGTCGGCGAAGATCGTCGGCTTGACGAAATAGCCGGTCTCGAAACCGTCCGGCTTGCCGGGGCCGCCGACGAGCAGGCGCGCGCCTTCGGCAACGCCAGCCTCGATCAGCGCCTGCACGCGGCCGAACTGGATGTGCGAGACGAGCGGGCCGATATGCGTGCCTTCTTCTTCCGGATTGCCGACTGTCGCTTCCTTGCCGACGCGCTCGGCGATCTCGACCACCTTGTCATAGGCCGCGCGCTCGACGAGCATGCGGGTCGGCGCGTCGCAGGACTGGCCGGAATTGTTGAAGCATTCGCGGATCGTGCCGGCGACGCGGTCTTCGAGGTCGGCATCGGCGAAGACGAGGTTCGGCGACTTGCCGCCGAGTTCCAGCGTCACGCGCTTGACCGTCTCGGCCGCATCCTTGCTGACGGCGATGCCGGCGCGGGTCGAGCCGGTGAAGGACATCATGTCGACGTCCTTGTGCTTGGAGAGCGTTGCGCCGCACTCGATGCCGTCGCCGTTGACGAGGTTGAAGGTGCCCGCCGGGAAGCCGGCCTCGTGCACCATCTCGGCGTAGAGCATGGCATTGAGGGGCGTGAACTCGGACGGCTTCAGCACGCAGGTCGAACCCGTCGCCAGCGCCGGCACGACCTTCAGCGCGATCTGGTTGATCGGCCAGTTCCAGGGCGTGATGAGACCGCAGACGCCGATCGGCTCGCGGCGCACGACGTCGCCGTTCGGCAGCACGTCGCGGCTCTTGAGGCGCTTCAGCGCATCGATGAAGCCCTGCAGGTGGCCGACGCCGACGTCTGCCTGCTGCTCGGTGCTCATGGTGATCGGCGCGCCGAGTTCCAGCGTGATGGTGCGGGCCATCTCCTCATAGCGGCGCTTGTAGATTTCCATCAGCTTTTCGAGCAGCGCGAGACGCTCCTCGACGCTGGTCTGGCTGTAGGTCGCAAAGGCCTTCTTCGCGGCGGCGACCGCGCGGTCGATATCGGCGGCGGTGCCCATGGTGATGACGGCGATCGGCTTTTCCGTCGCCGGATTGATGACCGCAAGGTCATTGGGCTTCAGCGGGTCCACCCACTGGCCGTCGATGTAGAATTTGCGCTTGTCGAGCATGTTCGTCTCCCGTCACTTCAGTTTTTCATCGAGCCAGCTCCGGATGAGCTGGCGGTAGCGGTCCCCGCCGAAACTTGGAAAATGGCCGCCATGGACCAGCCGCACCGGCAGGTCCATGAGCCGTTCCATCGAGGCGATGTAGTCCTTCCCGTCGGAATGATAGGTGTCCTCGATCAGCGGGCCATCGTAGAGGATGTCGCCTGAGAACAGAATTTCCGACGCCTTTTCATAGAGCGCAATACCCCCTGGGGAGTGGCCCGGCGTGTGGATGACCTCGAAGCGCCTGTCGCCGAGATCGATCACGTCGCCGTCTTCGAGGATGCGCGTCGCCGGCGCCCTCTTCACCGCGTAGCATTTCGAACAATAGGGCTCCGGCGGCAGGGCGTCGAAGATCTCGTCGGTGACGTAGGGGTCGGCGAGCGTGTTTTCGCGCGTCGGACTGGCAAGCAGGTCGGCTTCGGCCGCATGCACGGCGCGGCATTCGAACTCGTGGTGGCAGCCGATATGGTCGAAATGGGTGTGGCTGGCGACGGCGATCAGGTCCCGCTCGGTGACGAGCGGCACCCATTCCCGCAGCGAAACGACGCCCATGCCGCTATCGACCAGCATGTCGCGGTCGCGCCCGCGCACATGCCAGATGTTGCAGCGATAGAATTCCTGAATGTAGGGTTCGGAAATGGCGGTCACATCGTCGTCGAGGCGACGCACGCTGTACCAATCTTCCGGGCGGATGCGCCGCATGGACCTTACACTCCCGCTCCGTCCTGAAGCACGACGATGCTATCCGCCTTCAGCCGAAGGTCAAGCTCGCTGCCGGCTTCCGGACTATCCGTCTGGGGAAGATGGGCGGTCAGCGCCAAGCCGCCCGCGGCCACATGGCAGCGGTGGTGCGTGCCGAAAAAGGCGCTGCCGGTGATGCGGCCGCGGCCGAGCGAGACGGTCGACGCATCGTCCGTGGCGGAACGGAAATGCTCCGGACGGATGCAGAGCGTGACGTCGCCGCCGGCCGCCGGCACACCGGCAACGAAGGCGGAGGCGGGCAGGATCGCCCGGCCGAGCGCGGTTTCCACCTCGGCCGTCTCGGCGGCCGCGCCGCGCACCTTGGCCGGCAGGAAATTGGCCTCGCCCATGAAGCCGGCGGAAAACAGCGAGCGCGGGCGCATGTAGATCGAGGCCGGCGTGCCGACGTCCTCGATACGGCCCTTGTTCATCACGACGATGCGGTCGGCGATCGCCATCGCCTCTTCCTGGTCGTGGGTGACATGCACGAAGGTCGTGCCGACACGCTTCTGGATCGCCTTCAGCTCGTCCTGCATCTGACGGCGCAGCTTGAGGTCCAGCGCACCGAGCGGCTCGTCGAGCAGCAGCACGTCGGGATCGACGGCAAGCGCCCGGGCGAGCGCCACGCGCTGGCGCTGGCCGCCCGAGAGTTCATGCGGCTTCTTGGCGGACGACGCCTTCAGGCCGACGAGATCGAGATAGGAAAGCGCCTTCTCGAAGCGTTCGGCTTTGGCCATGCCGCGCATCCGAAGACCGAAACCGACATTGTCGCGCAGGCACATATGCGGGAAGAGCGCGTAGTCCTGGAACATGGTGGTGGTCGGGCGTCTGGCCGGCGAGACATGCGTCATGTCGCGTCCCCCGATGGCGATGGTGCCCGAGGTCGGCTCGATGAAGCCGCCGAGAATGGACAGCAAGGTCGTCTTGCCGCAGCCGGACGGGCCGAGCAGCACGATGAACTCGCCGGCGGCGATGTCGAGCGAGACGTCGTCCAGCGCCCGGAACGCGCCAAAGACCTTCGTGGCATTGCGAATGGAGACATCGGCGGTCATGAGGATTTCCCGGTTTTGCGGAAGACGGCGAGTTCGAGAACGATCAGGAACGCCACCGAGACGAGGAAGACGACGCTGCCGATGGCGTTGGTCCGGGGATCGAGGCCGGAGCGCAACATGCTCCAGATCTCGACCGGCAGCGTGACGTCGAAGCGCGACAGCAGGAAGGCGACGATGAACTCGTCCCAGCTGAAGGTGACGGACAGGAAGAAGGCGGCGAGGATCGACGGCAGCAGCATGGGCGCGGTGACGAGCAGCATCACCTGCCAGTCCTTCGCCCCGAGGTCGCGCGCCGCCCGCTCGATATTCACCTGATGCCCGCCCATCGAGGCGTAGATGATGGCAAAGCAGAGCGGCAGGTTGATCACCACATGGCCGATACCGACCGTCACCAGCGACAGCCGCATGCCCGTGACGTTGAGCATCGAAAGCAGGCCGAGACCGATGATCAGCGTGCTGACCGTCATCGGCGCGACGATGAGACCGCGCAGCAGGCCCGAGGCCGGCAATGTATAGCGGGCCAAGGCGTAGGCCGCGAGGAAGCCGAGAAGGCACGCGACCGCCGAGGAGAGCATCGCCACCACGAGCGAATTGCCGAGCGCGGCCATCAGCTTGCCGTCGGAGAACACCGCCTCGTACCAGCGCAGCGTCAGCCCGTTCAGCGGCGGCACCGGCAGGGTGCCGTCCTGGAAGGAGAACAGCACCAGCACGACGACCGGCAGGAAGATGAAGAGATAGAGGAGGCCGGCATAGAGCGCGGCCAGCGCGGTGGAAAGCTGGCGCATGGTCAGGTCCTCTCCATCTTCAGCCAGCGCGCGCAGGCGATATAGGCAAGCGTCACGACGGCCATCAGCACCAGCGAGAGCGCGGCCGCCATCGGGAAATCCGCCCGCCGGCCGAGCTGCAGCATGATGACCTGCGGCAGCACCAGTTCGTTGTTGCCGCCGAGGATCTGCGGCGTGATGTAGTCCCCGATGCACAGCACGAAGGTCAGGAAGGCGCCGACCATGATGCCCAGCAGCGTCAGCGGCAGCACGACATGCCAGAAGGTCTGGAAGGCGTTCGCGCCGAGATCGGCGGCGGCGCGGCGATAGTTCGGCGAGAGCTGGATGAGATTGGCGTAGATCGTCAGCGTCAGCAGCATGACGAAGAAATGCACGAAGCCGATGACCGTGCCGGTGCGGTTGGCCGAGAGTTCCAGCGGCTCGGCGATGATGCCGAGCCAGAGCAGCGCCTGGTTGACGACGCCGCCCTTGGACAGCACCAGCAGCCAGGAATAGGAGCGCACCACATAGGAGGTCCAGAAGGGCAGGATCGCCATGATCAGGGCGAAGCGCTGCCATTTCTTCGGCACCCGCTCCGCGATGATCCAGGCGAGCGGATAGGCGAGCAGGATGGAGACGACCGTGACGACCGCCGTGATCTCCAGCGAGACGACGAGACCCTTGAAGAAATGCGCCTTCCCGAAGAAGGCGATATAGTTGTCGAGCGTCCAGGTCGCGACGATCTCGCGCCCCTGCCGCGTCCAGAAGCTGATCGCCGCCATATAGGCGAAGGGCACGAGGAAGAAGAACCCCGTCCAGAGCAGCGCCGGCAGGGCAAAGGCCCAGGCCTTGCGGCGCTCCGCGCGTTCGAGGGCTGTGGCGGTCATCGTCTTGGGCCTCGTTGGTGGTGCCGGGAACGTTGATCCTCGGCTCAAGCCCGAGGTGGACGAAAGGAGAAAGGTGTCGCGGCGAAAGCGAAAGGCGGCCTGTCGCGCGGCGCGGCGGGGCGAAAATCCTCGTCCTCCCCGCCGTCGTCCTCGGGCAAGGCCCGAGGATCCGCACCTCCTGCCAACCTTACTGCTGCAGCATTTCCGTCCAGACGTCCTGCATCGCCGCATCCATGTCGGCGTCGGCGACCGGATAGAGCTGCGAGTTCTTCAGGTATTCCGGCTGCCTGTCCCAGCGCAGCGCCGCCTTCTGCGGGTCCGTCAGGTGCTCGCCGGCCTTGGCATTCGCTGGCATCGCCCAGTAGCAGGAGGAGGTGGCAAGCCGCGCCTGCCCTTCGGGGCTGACGATATACTGCACGAACTTCAGCGCGAGGTCCTGCTTCTCGCTGTCCTTGAAGACGCCGATGGACTGCGCCCAGCGTAGCGCGCCCTGCTTGGGGATCGTCCAGTCGAGATTGGGCTTTTCGGCGGAAAGGCCTGCCGTCAGCCACTCGCCGCCACCCACCACGATATCCACTTCGCCGGTCGCCAGCGCCGTCTGCGAGGCGACGACGTCGCTCACCTGGCGGGAGACCTTCTTCATCTCGAAGAGCTTTTCCTTGATCGCCGGCAGGTCCTCCTGCTTGAGATCGGCCGTCTTCTTGCCGATGCCGACGCCGGTCAGGCCGACCATGGGCAGGTAGTAGTCATAGAGCGCGATGCGCCCCTTGTACTTGTCCGACCACATGACCGAGAGGTCTTCCATATCGGCCGGATCGACCTTGGTCTTGTCGTAGGAGATCGTGTTGTAGCCGAACTTTTCGGTGACGGCGTAGACCTTGCCGTCCTTCGTGGTCGTCGCGTCCATGCGCACTTCCGGGAAGAGATCGTTCAGCGGCAGCTTGTCGGCCGGCATTTCGCCGAGGATTTCCATGTCGATGGCGCGCGGCACGTCGACGGCATCGATGACCAGCACGTCCCAGTCGCCGGGGCGGGACTGCTCGATGATCGAGATCGCGGCGCCCGTGCCTTCATATTCCTTGAGGTTGACCTTGACGTTGTTGGCCTTCTCGAAGGGCTCGACCAGCGCCGGGTCGGTATGGTCGCACCAGACGAGCGCATTCAGCTCATCCTGCGCCATCGCACCGGCAGGGGCGAGCGTGGCAATGGCAACTGTGGCAAGCAGCATGCGGCGGGAGAGCCCGCCGGAAACGGTGTTCTTCATCGTCTTTCCCTCTGGCTGAAGGCTTGTGGGCCTTGCGAATGACGCTCATGGCGGCGCCTTGAGAAAAAGATTGAACGAGTTCATTTTTTAAGTCAATCTCATTTTTGAGGAGATTCCAACAGAGGTTCCGATGGCTGGATTGCGCGCAAAACAGAAGGCGGACAGGACCCGCCGCATCCTTGAGGCGGCGACCACGCTGTTCCGCGCCCAGGGTTATGACAGCGCCCGCATCGAGGACATTGCCGAGATGGCCGAGGTCTCCGTCGGCACGCTCTACAACTACTATCAGAACAAGGGCGACATCCTTGTCGCCACCGTCGCGATGGAAGTCACGGAAGTGCTGGAGGGCGGCGCCCGCATCGTCGCCGATCCGCCGCTCAACGTCGCCGAGGCCCTGCGGCTGCTGATCGACCAGTATTACGACCACTCGCTCGTCTATCTTTCCAAGGAGATGTGGCGCACGGCGATGGCGATCTCCATCCAGCAACCGGAAACGCCCCTCGCGCGCCGCTACAGCGAGCTCGACGGCCAGCTTTCCGCCCAGGTCGTCCAGCTTGTCGAGACGCTGAAGGCGCGGGGCGTCGTCCATGCCGGCGTCGACACCAAGGCCATCGGCGAGGTCTTCTTCAACAATCTCAACATGATGTTCACCGAGTTCTGCAAGGTGGACGCCATGCCGCTCGAAGACCTGAAGACCCGCGTCAACGCCCAGCACGAGCCCATCGCCGCGCTGATCAGCAGCATCAAGATCGTCTGAGAACCCGCATGACCGAAGTCGAATCCACCGTCCTCGCCGCAGCCGATGCCCTGGTCGCCGCCTTTGCCCGGCACGACCGCGAAGCCTATTTCGCAGCCTTCGCACCCGAGGCGACCTTCCTTTTCTACAATCTCGACCGCCCCCTCGACGGCCGCGCCGCCTATGAGGCGGAATGGGCGCTCTGGGAAGCGCGCGACGGCTTCCGCGTCCGCGCCTGCCGCTCCTCCGACCGCCGCGTCCAGCTTCTCGGTAATGTCGCCATCTTCACGCACGCCGTCGAAACGGAGCTTTCCGCGGGCGGCGAGAACGTGACGAACAACGAGCGCGAAACCATCGTCTTTTCCCGCGACCCCGCCGGCCGCTGGCTCGCCGTACACGAACACCTCTCTGCCGCCGGCTGAACTAGCAGCATTGCCCTTCCGTATCTCCGCTCGCCAGCTGCTCGAGGATCGGACAATCCGGACGGTCGTCGCCGTGGCAATGGGAGGAGAGATGTTCCAGCGTGTGGACCATTTCCTGCAGCAGCCGCATCTTTTCCCGCATCTCGTCGATGTGCTCGCCGGCGATGCGCTTGACGTCGGCGGAAGCGCGGGCGCGGTCCTGCCAGAGGGCGAGGAGGTCGCGAATCTGGGCGATGGAGAAGCCGAGATCGCGCGAGCGGCGGATGAAGGACAGCGTCGAGAGATCCTTGGGGCCGTAGACACGGTAGCCGGATCCGGTGCGGCCGGCGGCCCGGATGAGGCCGATCTGCTCGTAGTGACGGATCATCTTTGCGGTGACGCCCGTGGCCTCCGCCGCTTCGCCGATATTCATGGCTTTTCTCCCCTGAAGGCAGGACGGAAACGCTTCAGCCGCAACGCATTCGAGACGACGAAGACGCTGGAAAGCGCCATGGCGCCCGCTGCGAGCGCCGGCGAGAGCTGAATGCCGAAGGCCGGATAGAAGAGCCCAGCAGCCAGCGGAATGAGCGCGACATTGTAGCCGAAGGCCCAGAAGAGATTCTGGCGGATGTTGCGCATGGTCGCCCGCGACAGGGCGATACCGGTGGCGACACCCCGCATGTCACCCGCCATCAGCACCACATCCGCGCTTTCGATGGCAACGTCCGTACCCGTACCGATGGCGATACCGGTATCGGCGGCGGCGAGCGCCGGGGCGTCGTTGATACCGTCGCCGACGAAGGCGACCTTCTTCGCGCCGTCGGCGGAAAGCGCCCGCACGGCGGCAACCTTGCCGTCCGGCAAAACCTCCGCCATCACCCTGTCGATGCCGAGCGTTGCCGCCACCGCCTCGGCGGTGCGGCGATTGTCTCCGGTGATCATCGCCACTTCGATGCCGAGCGCCTTCAGAGCGGCCACCGCGTCCCGCGTCGTCGGCTTGACCGGATCGGTGACGGCAAAGAGCGCCGCCAGCCGGCCATCGATCGCGGCATAGAGCGGCGAGGCGCCTTCGGCGGCCAGCCGTTCGGCATGGCTCGCAAAAGGCGCGACGTCGAGACCGCGCGCCCGCATGAAGCCGACCGAGCCGGCTTCGACCTTGCGGCCGACAACCTCGGCGGAAATGCCTTGACCCGACGTGGTGACGAAGCCGGTCGCAGCGGACAGGTCGAGGCCCTCCGCCACCGCCGCCTCGTGGATGGCGGTGGCGATCGGATGTTCGGAATGCATCTCCGCGGCGGCAACGAGCGAAAGTACCTCGTCCCGGGCAAAACCCTCGGCCGGGACGATCTCGGTCAGGGTCGGATGGCCAAGGGTCAGCGTGCCGGTCTTGTCGACGGCGACGATATCCGTGCCTTCCAGCGTCTGGAGGGCCGTTCCCTGGCGGAAGAGCACGCCAAGCTCCGCCGCCCGGCCGGTCCCGGTGATGATGGAGGTCGGCGTCGCAAGCCCCATGGCGCAGGGGCAGGCGATGATGAGCACGGCGACGGCATTGACCAGTGCATGGGCAAGAACCGGGCTCGGCCCCAGCGCCAGCCAAAGACCGAAGGTGACAAGCGCGACGGCAATGACGGCCGGCACGAACCATTGCGTGACGCGGTCGACCAGCGCCTGGATCGGCAACTTCGCGGCCTGGGCATCCTCGACCATGCGGATGATCTGCGAGAGCACCGTGTCGGCCCCGACACGGGTGGCGCGGAAGGTGAGGGAGCCGGTCGTGTTCACCGTACCGCCCGTCACCATGTCGCCGGTCGTGCGCGCGACGGGCATCGGCTCGCCCGTGATCATGGATTCGTCAATATAGGAACTACCGTCCGTCACCTCGCCGTCGACCGGCACCTTCTCGCCGGGCCGCACGAGCACCATGTCGCCGGGCACGACGCTCTCCAGCGGCACGTCTTCCGCCTTGCCATCGCGCAGCACGCGGGCGGATTTGGCACGAAGACCGGCGAGATGGCGGATCGCCTCACCGGTGCGCCCCTTGGCGCGGGCCTCCAGATAGCGGCCGGCAAGAATGAGCGTCACGATGACAGCGGCCGCCTCGAAATAGACATTGGCCGTGCCGCCCGGCAGCAGGCCGGGCGCAAAGGTCGCCACCGTGGAAAAACTCCAGGCCGCGAGCGTGCCGATGACGACGAGCGAGTTCATGTCCGGCGCGAGGCGCAGGAGGGCGGGAATACCCTTGCGGAAGAAGCGCAGCCCCGGCCCCGCAAGCACCAGCGTCGCCAGCACGAACTGGATGACGCGGCTCGTCTGCATGCCGAGGGTTTCATGGATGGAGTGGCCGAAGGAGGGGAAGGCATGCGCGCCCATTTCCATGACGAAGAGCGGCGCCGTCAGCGCGGCGGCAATGACGAGGTCGCGCTGAAGCGTCTTCGCCTCGGCCGCGCGCCGGTCTTCCTCCGGCGCCGCCACGGCCTCGCGAACGGCCTTGTAGCCGCGGCGCTCGACCGCGGCAGCGAAATCCTCGAAAGAGGCCGCCCCTTTCAGGAAGCGCACACGCGCGCGCTCCTGGGCCAGATTGGCGGTGGCATCGAGCACGCCGGGCACCGTCTTCAACGCCTTCTCGACACGCGCGATGCAGGACGCGCAGGTCATGCCCTCGACGGGAAACTCCAGCACCTCTTCCGCAATGCCGTAGCCAGCCTTGCGCACGGCTTCCAGGACGGCCGGCACATCTGGCGCGCCGGCAAAGGTCACATCGGCCTTTTCCGTCGCGAGATTGACGGCAGCGCCGGTGACGCCCGGCACCTTGCCGATAGCCTTTTCCACCCGGCGCACGCAGGACGCGCAGGTCATGTCGGAAATGGAAAGCTTGATGGTCTGCTGATCGTTCGCGGTGAGCATGGTGCACCCTTCATCCTAAGTTGGATAGATCGTGCACCTTCCCATCATGTCAAGGTCAAGCGGCTTTTGCGCTCAGGCATCGACGGGGAAGTAGCCCTCGGCCTCGATGACGGAAGCGACTGCGGCGCGATCGCCGGCGTTCTCGATGGAGACGCGCTTTGTGGCAAGGTCGACCTCGACTTTCGCGGCCGGATAGGCGTCGAGCACCGCACCCGTAATCGTCTTGGCGCAATGGCCGCAGGTCATGTCGGAAACGGTGAAGGCGAGGATCTTGTCGTTGCTCATGAGGTATCTCCCGATGTTTCGCACATGCTGAAGCCTTCCCCCAAGGGAAGGTCAAGGCCCGAAACGGGCCTCACCCGAAGAGGCGGCGCAAAAGCAGCAGGAACTGGTCGCGGGAGCGTGTGCCGCCCAGCCGCTCCAGGCAATCCGCCTCGAAATCCGCCTCCGCGCGGCGGGCCTCACAGAGGAGGCTTTCGCCCGCCGGCGTGAGATAGAGGGCATAGGAGCGCCGGTCATGCGGCACGCTGCGCCGCTCCGTCAGGTGGCGGCTTTCCAACTCGTTCATCAGCACCACGAAATTCGCCCGCTGGATGCCGAGCGCAGCCGCAATCTCCGATTGCTTTCGCCCCGGGTTTTCCGCGATCAGCGCCAGCACCCCGAACTCCACCGGGCGCAGGTTCACCTCGGAAAAATAGTGAAGGAAGCGATTGACGAACTGGTTGTGCGTGCGCCGCAACTGATGCGTCACGCTCTGCGCCACGCCGGAGGCATCGAGAGCCTCCATGAGAGCGGGATCGTAAGTTTCGCTTATCTTTTCCATGACTTGACCGCCCTTGCCCCAAGCCGGACAATTTCCGGCCCAGGGACCGATAGCGACCATAGGGGCGCATTCCCCGTGCGCAAGACGCGGAATGCGCGATTGCAGCAATTTTCTACACGCAATCCATGGATGAGGAATGATTTTGCCGAACGCCCAAAGGCCTTCGACGCCCTGAGTTTATTTCAGGTGCGCTTCATTCAATCAAAAATGGTGAACCCGGCTCAGTCGAGTGCGAATCGCTCAAGGCGCTCCCGCAGCCCGCCGATGGTTTCGACATCCGCGTTGGCGAAGGCAAAGCGCAGATAGCCTTCCTGTCCGGCCCCGAAATAGCTGCCGGGAAGGCAGAGGATGCCGGCCTCCTTGGCGAGCTTTTCCGCAACATGCGCGGACGACGCTTCGCCGAAGGGATGACCGATGAAGGCGAAGTAGGCGCCGACCGCGCCGACACGCCAGGCCGGTACGCCAGCCATGGTCGCACGCAGGGCTTCCACGCGCCGGGCGATCTCGCGGCGGTTCTCCTCACGCCAGTCCGCGAGCAGCGGAAGGGCGGTCGCGACGGCCGCCTGGGCCGAACGCGGCGGGCAGATCTGCAGGTTGTCCATGATCTTCGCCACCTGCTCGACCACATCCGCTCCCGCGGTGATCGCACCGAGGCGATGGCCGGGAATGCAGAAGGACTTCGAGAAGCTGTAGAGGCTGATCAGCGTCTCCTCCCAGCCCGGACGGGCGAAGAGGTCGTGCGGCCGGCGCGTGCCGGCCGGCAGGAAGTCCCGGTAGGTCTCGTCGAGGATCAGCCAGACGCCGCGCGCCTTGCAGACGTCGTAGAGGGCGGCCAGCAGGTCCGGCGGATAGACGGCGCCCGTGGGATTGTTCGGGGAAACGAGGGCGACGGCGCGCACATCCGGCGTGATCGCGGCCGCAAGCGCATCGGCTTCCGGCAGGAACCCGTTCGCCGGTTCGCAAGCGACGAAGCGCGTCTTGATGCCGAGCATCGCAAGCGTGGTTTCCTGATTGAAGTAGTAGGGGTCGGTCATCAGGACGGCATCGCCAGCACCGGCGACCGCCATGGCGGCGCAGATGAAGGCCTGGTTGCAGCCGGCCGTGACATGCACGTTGCCGGCCGAAAGCGGGGTGCCATAGGTCCCGGTCATATGCTCGGCATAGGCCGTGCGCAGGCAATCCTCCCCCTCGATGGGACCGTAACCGGTATAGGCGCGCGAGGCGGCGTACTCGCCCAGAAGACGCAGCATCTCCGGATGCGGCGGATAACCGGGCACGGCCTGCGACAGGTCGATCATCGGCCCGCTGCGGCCGTCATAGGCATCGCCCCAGGCGAAGACGGACGGGATCGGCGGCGGGGCAAGGGTTTCAACGAGCGGATTGAAGCGGGGCATGGTCATTTCCATTGGATCAGGCGCGGGTCTTGCGCGGGGAAGGGGAGGCGATACGGCGCGGCGCGGGCGCCGAAAGAGGGCGATGGGCTTCCGCGGCGCGGCCGCGGGCGCGCAGCAGCGTGCGGGCGGAGGCCTGCGGCTCGGCATGGGTTTCTTCGAGCGCGGCGAAGAGCCAGTCGATGAAGACCTTGACGATGGGCGCCTGTCGCGTCGACTGCCGGCAGGCGACATAGAAGGCGTGGTTGGCCGGCACGGTCAGGTCGAAGGGCACGACGAGTTCACCGCGCGCGATCAGGTTGCTGGCGGTGATCGTGTCGCCGAGCGCGATGCCCTGGCCATGCAGCGCCGCCTCGGTGGAAAGACGGGCGTCGCTCATGAAATGCTGGCGGCTGCCCGCCATGCCAAGCGCGTCGGCCGCGGAAAGCCAGGTGTTCCATTCCTGCCCGTCGTCGCCGTGAAACAGCGTATGGTCAGCCAGATCGCGCACGGAGCGCAGCGGCCGGCTGTTGAGCAGCATGGGGCTGGCGACAGGAAAAAGCTGCAGGCGCGACCAGAGCCGGGTCCAGCAATCCGGCCAGTTGCCGTCGCCGTAGAGAAGGCAGATGTCCGTATCGAGCGACCGCAGGTGATCGGGGTCGTTGGAGGCGATGAGCGAGACCCGCACACCGGGATAATGATCGGTGAAGGTGGCAAGGCGCGGGATCAGCCACAGCGAAAGCAGGGCGGGCACGCAGGTGATGGTGATCTCGCCGCGGGTTTCCTGTTCCCGCATCAGGGCCGTCGCCGCCGCGATCTCGCCGAAGGCATTGGTGACGGCGGGCAGGAGCAGCGCACCCTGCGGGGTCAGCTTCAGCCGCTTGCCGCCGCGTTCGAAGAGCGCCGTGCCGAGCGCTTCTTCCAGCGCACGGATCTGGTGGCTGACGGCGCCATGTGTCACGCTCAGTTCCCGCGCGGCCGCGGAAACGGAGCCCCGGCGGACAGTGGCCTCGAAGGCGCGCAGGGGATTGAGCGGGGGAAGCCGCGAGGCCATCGATCCAACCGTTATTGTGAGTTTTTCTCACGCAGAACGCTATAACAATGTCAGTTGCTTTTCCAAGCGTTTTATTACGATACTGTAAAAAACGAGGGCCTAAGCCCCGGGGAACGGATCGGGAGATTTCATATCGCTGGAACGGTGCCGCGCGTCACGTGCGCCCCGGCCCTCATGCGGTTTACTCCATTTTCCAGACCGGCGTTTTCAGGCCTTCCGTGGCGCGGACCGCGTGGCATAGAATAGAAACAACGGGAACGACCCGGCCGGATCGACCGGCCGGCCTAACAGGAGAGAGACGATCATGCGTGATATCCTCAAGACCAATGTCAGCCGCCGCGCCGTGCTGGGCGCGGGCGTTGCCGGCGCTTCGCTGCTCGCCATGCCGGCGGTTCTGCGCGCGCAGGACAAGTCGCTGAAGGTCGGCGTCTACGGCGGTTATTTCAAGGATTCCTTCGACAAGAACATTTTTGCGGATTTCACCAAGGCGACGGGCATCGCCATCGAATCGGTCGCCGAGCCGACCGGTGAAGCCTGGCTCGTGCAGCTCGAGCAGGCCGCCAAGGCCGGCCAGGCACCGGCCGACGTCTCCATGATGTCGCAGACGGCCATGCTGAAGGGCCAGCCGGCCGAACTCTGGGCGCCGCTCGACACGGCGAAGATCCCGAATGCCTCGAACCTCATCGAGCACTTCATCAACAAGTATCCGGACGGCCGCGTCGCCGGCATCGGCGCCGTTGCCTGGTACATCACGCTCGTCACCAACACCGACGTCTACAAGGAAGCTCCGACCTCCTGGGCCGCCCTGTGGGATCCGGCAAACGCCGACAAGCTCGGCCTTCTGGCGCTGGTCTCCAACTCCTTCCTGCTGGAAGTGACGGCCAAGACCCATTTCGGCGGCACCAATGCGCTCGACACCGAGGAAGGCCTCGTCAAGGCGTTTGAAAAGCTCGCCGAAGTGAAGCCCAACGTGCGCCTGTGGTATCGCGACGAAGCCCAGTTCGAGCAGTCGCTGAAGTCGGGCGAAATCCCGATGGGCCAGTACTATCACGACGTGACGGGCCTTGCCGCCAAGGACGGCCAGCCGGTTCGCTCCACCTTCCCGAAGGAAGGCGGCATCATGGACTCCGGCTGCTGGGCGCTGTCGCGCGCTTCGCAGAAGGTCGAGGAAGCCCATACCTTCATCAACTACATGTGCCAGCCGCAGATCCAGGCGCTGCTGTCGCGCAAGGTCGGCACCGCGCCGACCGTCAAGCGCGACCTGCTCGACCTGACGGCCGAAGAGTTCGCCGCCGTGTCCTCGGATATCGAGCCGATCATCCCGCGCTACGACCTTCTGACGTCCAAGGCCGACTGGCTGAACCAGAAGTGGACGGAAATGATCGCAGGCTGATACCTGCCCTTTCCTGACGACAATACCGGCCGGCTCTTCTAGCCGGCCGGCCTCAAAACCAGCGCCGAGCGGAGCCCCAATGTCCGGATTGACCCTCCAGAATATCGTCAAGCAGTTCGGCCAGTTCACGGCCGTCAAGAATGTCGAGCTGACCGTGCCGCACGGCACCTTCGTCTGCCTTCTCGGCCCGTCGGGCTGCGGCAAGACCACGCTGATGCGCATGGTCGCCGGCCTCGACCTGCCGACGAGCGGAGCGATCAAGCTCGACGGCAAGGACATCACCAACGTTCCCACCCACAAGCGCGAACTCGGCATGGTCTTCCAGTCGCTGGCGCTCTTCCCGCATCTCACCGTCGGCGAGAACATCGCCTATTCGCTGCGCATCCGCGGCGTCGGCAAGGAGGAGCAGAAGAAGCGCGTCGACGAGCTTCTGTCGATGATCCATCTTTCCGGCTATGCCGACCGGCCCGTCGCAAAGCTCTCCGGCGGCCAGCGCCAGCGTGTCGCCATCGCTCGCGCGCTCGCCATCTCGCCCAAGCTCTTCCTGCTCGACGAGCCGTTGTCGGCGCTCGACGCCAAGCTGCGCGAGGCCATGCAGGTGGAGCTGCGCCAGCTCCAGCAGCGCCTCGGCATCACCACCATCGTCGTCACCCACGACCAGCGCGAGGCCATGACCATGGCCGATACCGTCGTCGTCATGAGCGGCGGCGAGATCCGCCAGGCCGCCCCGCCGGTGGAGATCTATCGCCGCCCGGCCGACACCTTCGTCGCCGACTTCATCGGCATGACGAACCTCATCGATTTCAACACGGACGGCGCGGGCGCCAGCGTGCTCGGCGCCTCGGTTCCCGGCCTTGCCATTCCCGCCGGCCTCAAGTCCGGCATCGTCTCGGTGCGTCCGGAAGACGTGCACCTGACGGCGGCCGGCAATGCCCCGATCACCGGCACGGTCACTTTCGTGCGCGACCTCGGCGGCACCATCGAAACCTTCGTGGAAGCGGGCGGCAAGCAGATCGTCGCCGTCTCCATGCCGAACGCCCGGCCGGACGTTTCCGTCGGCCAGTCCGTGGGCGTCCAGCTCAACCCGGCAGACTGCGTGGTGCTGAAGTCATGAGACGCGAAGCCCCGCAGAAACTATCCGACTACGGCCCGCTGCTCTTTCCCGCGGGCATGCTGATCGTCTTCTTCGTCGTGCCCTTCGCGACGATGATCGCCGTATCCTTCTTCCGGCGCGATCCGTCCGGCTTCTACACGCCGGATTTCGTCTTCGACAACTACGCCCGCTTCCTCAGCCTGTTCTTCGGCAAGGTGCTCGGCTTCTCGCTGTTCCTCGCCGTCGCGGTCGCCATCTGCTGCGTAGCGCTCGCCGTGCCCTTCACCTATCTCCTGTCGCACACCAAGCGGCGCACGCAGGTGCTCTGGCTGGTGGCGCTGCTGTCGATCCTGTCGCTCTCGGAAGTCATCATCGGCTTTGCCTGGTCGACGCTCTTCTCGCGCACCGCCGGCATCACCAATCTTTTCGTCATGCTGGGCATCATGAGCGAGCCGGTGGCGCTCAACCCGAGCTTCGGCGCGGTGCTGACCGCCATGACCTACCAGGCGCTGCCCTATACGGTGCTCGTGCTCTATCCCGCCCTCGTGCGCCTCGATCCGACGCTGACGGAGGCCGCGCGCACATTGGGCGCTTCGCCGGTGAAATCCTTCTTCACCGTCGTCGTGCCGGCGTTGCGCAACACCATCGTCGCGACGCTGATCATGGTCTTCATCTTCGCGCTCGGCTCCTATCTGCTGCCGCAGATCCTCGGCCGGCCGCAGCACTGGACGCTCTCGGTGCTCATCACCGACCAGGCGATCTATCAGTCCAACATGCCGTTCGCCGCCGCCATGGCCGTGTTCCTCGTGCTCGTCACGCTCGGCCTCGTCGCGCTCACGGTCATTGCCGGCCGCAAGGGAGAAGCCGCATGAACGCGCTTTTGCAGAAGGCCTATTTCGGTCTCATCGGCCTCTTCCTGTCGCTGCCCATCATCGTGGTCGCCGGCGTCTCGGTGAACGAGAAACAGGACCTTGCCTTCCCGCCCAAGGGCTTCTCCCTCGGCTGGTACGGCGAGATCTTCGCCAATGTCGAATGGCGCAACGCGCTCTTTGCCTCGATCACGCTGGCAGCCCTTTCGGCAGCCGTCGCGCTCGCCATCGCCTTGCCGCTCGCCTGGTTCCTGTGGCGGCGGCATGCGCCCTGGGCAAACATCTTCCAGCTGCTCGGCGTCGCGCCCTTCACGCTGCCGCCGGTCATCACGGCCCTCGGCCTCCTGACCTTCTGGGCGACCACCGGCTTCTACGGCCAACCTGCGACCGCCGTCATCAGCCATGCCATCTTCTTCGTGACGCTGCCGCTGGTGACGCTGTCCCTCGGCTTCTCCTCCATCGACCGCTCGCTGGTCGAGGCCGCCGCGACCATGGGGGCGGACGACCGCACGATCTTCCGCACGGTGGTCCTGCCGCTCATCCTGCCCTATCTTATCTCCGGCTACGCCTTCGCCTTCGTTCTGTCGCTCAACGAGTATATCGTGGCCTACATGACGATCGGCTTCACCATGGAGACGCTGCCGATCAAGATCTTCAACGCGCTGCGCTACGGCTACACGCCGACGATGGCCTCGGTCACGATCCTCTTCGTCGCGATCGCCGCCACCATCTTCGGCCTCGTCGCCCGCTTCGGCGACCTGCCGAAACTGCTCGGCGCCATGTCGTCAAAGGACTAGGACCCCATGCGGATCGCCGCCCTTCAGATGCATGCCATAGCCGGCGACGGCGAGGCGAACATGGCGCGCATCGCCGCCGCTGCCGCGGATGCGGCGGCGGGCGGCGCGAAACTCCTCATCGTGCCGGAGCTTGCGGTCACGGGCTATGGGGCAGGCGATAGCGCCTTCGAGCGCCTGGCCTCTTCCGCGACGGGCGATGTCGCGGCGCAGCTAAGTGCGATTGCGCGCGACAACGGCCTTGCCGTCGTCGCCGGCTTTGCCGAACTGGAGGGCACGACCGCCTACAACAGCGCGCTCTTCACGGACGGCATCGGCACCAATGCCGTCTACCGGAAATCCCATCTTTACGGCGATTACGAACGCAACGTCTTCAAGCCGGGCGTTCCCGCCTCCGTCATGGTGGAGATCGGCGGCATCCGGCTCGGCATGCTGATCTGCTACGACGTGGAGTTTCCCGAAAACGTGCGCCGCCTGGCGCTCGCCGGAGCCGATCTCGTCGTCGTGCCGACCGCGCTACCGAAGGGCGCCTCCGGCACGTTCATCGCCAATCACATGATCCAGGTGCGCGCCATCGAGAACCAGGTCTTCGTCGCCTATATCAACCACTGCGGCGCGGACGACCGTTTCACCTATGCGGGCCTCTCGCGAATCGCCGCACCTGACGGCAAGCTGCTCGCCGAAGCCTCCGCCGAGGGCGAAACCCTGCTCTTCGCGGAAATCCGCCCCGAAGACTATGCGAAGTCGCGCGCGGAAAACACCTATCTCGTCGATCTTGGCCGGATCTAGAGCATGTCAGGTTCAGATTGAACCAGGCATGCTCTAAATCCTTTTGTTTTCATTTGTCTGTTCGGGAAAACCGGTTCCCACTTTTCCCTGACAAACGCTAGGAAACCTGCCGCCTCGACTGCAAATGCCTTAGAGGCTGATCAATCCCGTGCCCACCACCGCCAGCGCCGCGCCGATCCAGGCCGGCAGTGGCGGCACGATGCCGGTACGCGCCCAGACCATCGGCAGGATGACGACCGGCGTCATGGACGACAGCGTCGAGACGATGCCGACATTGCCATGCGCCAGCGCCGCCATCAGCAGGGACATGCCAAGCCCGACGCCGAAGAAGGCCGATCCCACGGCAAAACCAAGGGAGCGCCGGGCGATCTGCGGCGCGGGCTTCAAGGCGGGATGCGGCACAGCCAGCAACGCCACGAAAAACAGCGCGGCAATGCCGGAACGCACCGCCATCGCCGTGAAGGGCTCTACGCCGCTCGCCATGGCCGGCCGGGCGGCAAGGCTGCCGAGCGCCTGGCCGATGGCCGTCACGACGCCAAGTCCGATGCCGAGCCAGGGCGTAGGCGCCGTGCGGGTAGCCTTCGAGGAACGCCGCCCGATGGCCAGCACGATGCCGCCGAGAACGCAGGCAATGCCGATGCCCTGCCGGCCGGTCAGCGTTTCCCCGAGGAAGAGGTAGCCGAGCATCACCGCGAAGGGCGAGGCGAGCGAGAAGAGAAGGGCCGTGGTGCGGGGGCCTGCCGAATAGATCGCCGCGAAGTAGGTCGTGCTGGCAATGATGATGCCGACGAGGCTGGACGCGGCGAGGAAGCCGATCTGCCAGGGTTCCAGGCTGCGCCAGCCGCCGACGACGAGCGAAGCGATCCCCGTCATCAGGAACGCCGCAATCATCTGCACGCGCGCAAGATCGAGGAGCGGCATGCGCCCCTGCAACTCGCTGACGAACATGCCGCTCATCGCGATGCAGACGGCCGCACAAAGGGCGAGAATTTCAGCGATATACATGGAACGGCCGGGCGTTTGGGGACACCCGGCCTATCGCACAGATTTGGCAAGGCCGATAGGGCTTGCCGTCAGGATCACGCCTGATAGGTGATCCGGCCGTCGCAAATCGTGGTGACGGGGCGGACGGCGGCAAGCTTTGCAAAGTCCGTCGCTTCCACATCCGCCGAAAGCACGACGACGTCGGCGAGATAGCCCGGCTTCAGCACGCCCTTGCGGTCTTCCATGAATTCGACCCAGGCGCCGTTCTTCGTATAGGCCGCCAGCGTCTCGTGCAGCGAAAGGCGCTCGTCCTTCATGCCCTCCTTCCAGACGGTACGGGTCATGGCGCACTCGATGCAGTTCATCGGATCGAGCGGAGAGACCGGCCAGTCGGTGGCGAAGACGATCGGCGCGCCGGCGTCGACCAGCGTGCGCCAGGCGAAGGCATAGGGCCAGCGTGCCTCGCCGATATAGGAGAGGTAAGGCTCGGTCGGCAGGCCGGCGCTGCCCGGCGGATGGGTCGGCTGCATGGAGGCAACGGTGCCCAGTTCCTTGAAGCGGGGGATATCGTCCGGATGCACGACCTCGATATGCTCGATGCGATTGCGGCTGTCGCGCTTGCCGTTGGCCTTGATGGCGGCCTCGTAGCCGTTCAGCACCATGCGCACCGCACCGTCGCCGATGGCATGCACGGCGACCGGCAGGCCGAGCTTGTCGGAAGCGATGGAGACGTCGTTGAAGTGCTCCTGCGAAAACAGCGGATCGCCCTTCAGACCCGGCTGGTGGCAATAGTCGTCGACGAAGACGGCGGTGCCCGATTCCGTCACACCGTCCATGAACAGCTTGACGAAATCGCAGCGCAGGCGATCGGAGTTGAAGCGCTCACGCCAGGCGGCGGCCTTGGTCTCGAGGTCAGAGAGCGGCATGAAATTCTTCATGTGGAAGGGCATGCGCACCCGTACCGGCAGGCCCACCGTCTTTTCGATCTCATCCAGCATTTCCAGCTGGTAGAGGCTGCCGTCCATGTTCTGCAGCGAGGTGATGCCGAGCGAGGCGACGTAGGCAAGGCCTTCCTTGATGATCGCGATGTCGCCGGCCCGTTCCTCCGCCGTCACATGGTCCGGATCGCCGCCTGTCCCGACGCCGAGCATTTCGCGAGCCCCCGTTTCGCCGAGCGAGGAGACCGGACGAATGGCGTTGCTTTCGCGCAGCTCCCCATTGGCAAGGCCGTCCTCGCCCATGACGATCTCATTGCCGACACCGACGTCGCGGCCTTCGATGATGCCGCCCATCTTCAGCGCCAGCGTGTTGGCCCAGGCCGTGTGATGGTCGGGCGCGAAGATCAGCACGGCGCGATCCGGCAGGATGCGGTCGAGATGGTGGCGCGTCATGCGCTCGTCGTCGGAAAGGATCGTGTAGTCGGCATGCTGGGCAATCAGCAGCTGGCGCTCCGGGTAGTCGGCCGCATAGGTCTTCAACGCCTTCTCCAGCGCGTCGAAACCCTTGAGGCCGAAGAGCGAGAGTTCGCGCAGTTCGGCCGAGCCGCCGAAGATGTGCATGTGGGCTTCGTTGAAGCCGGGCAGGACGGTCGCGCCCTTGGCGTCGATCACATGGGTATCGGGACCGGAAAAGGCGTCGATCTCGGCCTCAGAGCCGACGGCAAGGATGCGGTTGCCGGCGAGGGCGAGCGCGGCGGCGCGCGGATTCGCCTCGTCCATGGTCAGCACCCGCGCATTGCGGATGATGTAGCTCGCTTCTTTCTGCATGATGTTTCCTCGGTCTGTTCAGATTGTCCGGCGGCAGAGCGCCCGGAAGAAGGTGAAGATGTCCTGGTTCTCCTCGTCGCCCAGCGGTTCCGGCTGGGAGGAGAGCTTGACGATGACGGTCTCGGTGCTCGGATCGACATAGAGCCATTGGCCATGGATGCCGATGGCGCAGAACGCCTGGTCGGCTTCGCCGGACTGATACCACTGGCTGCGATAGCGCCCGTTCGGCAGGTCGACATTGCGTCCCTGCCGCCAGGCCTGCCGGTCGCCGTTTTCCTGCATGTCGCGGATCCAGCCTTCCGGGATGATCTGCCGGCCGTTGCGAACGCCATGGTTCCGCAGGAGCTCGCCGAGGCGGGCGAGATCGCGCGCCGTCATGGAAACGCCGCCCGCCGTGCGCGGCGTGCCGATGGCATCCACGGTGATCTCGGCATTGCCCTTCGCCCCCATCGGCTTCCAGAGAAGCTCGGAGGTCAGATCGGCAAACCGTGCGCCGGTCGCGCGCTCGATGACGACCCCGAGCAGGTCGGCATTCGGCGAGGCATAGTAGAACGGGCCGCCATGCGGCCGCTCGGCCTTCTGCAGGGTCAGCAGGAAGGAGGCGAGCGTCTCGGGCGCCGCGTCCGGCATCGGCGGATTCCAGAGCATGGAGCGGCGATAGCGCGCGAAGGCGCCGTAAGGATCGAGATAGGCTTCCTCGAAATCGAGGCTGACGCGCATGTCCAGCACGTCGCGATAAGTGCAGTCGCCATAGACGCTGCCCTTGGCCTCCGGCAGGTAATCCGTCACCGGCCGGTCCGGATCGAGGATGCCTTCGGCCTCCAGAATGCCTGACACGACCGCGGTCAGGGACTTGGAAATGGAGAAGACGAGATGCGGCGCATTGGGATCGGCATGCGGCGCATAATATTCCGCGACGATCTCGCCGCGGCGCATCAGCACGAAACCGTCCGTGTGCGCGTAGTCGAGGAAGGCGCGGGCCGTTGCCGCGCCGGCAAGGCCGGTTTCCATCGCCGCATCGAGAAAGGCATCGCTTGCAAGCGGCACCTCGGCAGTGGGAATGTCCGCCGCGATGGCGACCGACGGCACGAGATCGCGCACGTTCTGGAAACTCCAGCGGCTGTAGGGGGCGGTACGCCAGTTGGTGAGGGTAATGTCGGCGCGGGCAAAGCCGTGCCTGTCCTGAAAGGTCTTGATCATGAAAAATTCAGCCGATGCGCGGGAAGGCGCTGCGCCTTCCCGCGTGGACTGTCCTCTTTATGCGGCGATGCCGCTTACTTCTGCAGTTCCGTCCAGATCTTGGTGTAGAGTTCCTGGACTTCCGGCGGGCAGGCGAGGTTGAACTTGCCGGCGGCCTTCAGTTCGTCGGGGATCTTGATCTCCGGCGCATCCTTCATGTCCGCAGGCATGAACGGTTCGGAGCCCTTGATGCCGTTCGCATAGCGGCCGAAGGCCGAGAGCATCGCGGCGTTTTCCGGATCCATGATGAAGTTCAGGAAGAGCTTGGCGTTCTCGACGTTCTTGGCGTCCTTGAGGATCGCGGCATTGTCCATCCAGACCGGATAGCCTTCCTTCGGATAGCCGTAGGTGACCTTGTCGTTCTGCAGGCGGGCGCGGAAGGAAGCACCGTTCCAGTTCACGCCGGCGGCAAGGTCTTCCTTGGAGTATTTCTCGATATTGCCGTAGTCCATCGAGATCCACTTCGGCTTGGCGGCCGTCAGGAGGTCGCGGGTCTTCTTCAGGATCGCAAGGTCGCCCGTGCAGGGCTCGCCGCCCGCATAGGTCACGGCCATGTGCATGACGTCGGACATTTCCGGGATCACGTTGACCTTGCCGACGAGTTCGGCCGGCGGATCGAGGAAGATGGCGGACGTGTTGATGTCGCCGGCATAGACGCCCTTGTTGACCGTCACGCCCGTCGTGCCCCAGAGCCACGGAACCGAGTAATGGCGACCGTCGTCGAACGGTACCTTCACCCACTGCTCGTCGACGTTCTTGAAGTTCTCGAGCTGGTTCGGCTCGGACTGCAGCAGCAGGCCTTCCGAAATCCAGATCGGCATGACGCTTGCCGAAGGTACGACGATGTCGAAGCCATGACCGCCCTGGCGGACCTTGGCGAGCGCGGTGTCGTTCGAGTCATAGTCGGTGATCGTCACCTTGACCTTGAACTTCTCTTCGAACTTCTTGATCATTTCGGGGCTGGTATAGTTGCCCCAGTTGAAGATGTTCAGTTCGCCTTCGGCATGCGCAATGGCGGTGGAAGCCATCAGGCCGGCTGCAAGCGCCATGAATCCCAGTTTCATTTTCATCAGCTGTTCTCCTTTTTCTATTCGTTGTCCTTCTGAGGCGTACGGCTCAGGAAGAAGAAGAGGGTCACGATCGCCAGCGACAGCACGAGGAAGACCGTGGAGATGGCGTTCATCTCCGGCGTCACCACGCGGCGCAGCTGGCCGAGCATATAGGTCGGCAGCGTATCCTGTCCGCCCGACTTGACGAATTCGGTGATGACGACGTCGTCGAGCGAGATGACGAAGGCCAGCATCAGGCCCGCGAGAATGCCCGGCCACAGCAACGGCAGCGTGACATAGCGGAAGGTCTGGAAGGAGGAGGCGTAGAGGTCCGACGCCGCGCGTTCCAGCGACAGGTCCATGCTTTCGAGGCGCGCCCGGATCGGCATATAGGCGAAGGGCACGCAGAAGGCCGAGTGGGCGATGATGAGATAGCCGAGGCCGGAATAGCCCGTCCACACCTTGATGCGCGAGAAGAGGATGAGCAGCGCCACCGCCGTCACGATTTCCGGCACCAGCAAGGGCATGTTGATGATGGAATATTTGAAGGTGAGGCCGCGATAGGGCGCCGTGCGCGTCGTGGCGATGGCCGCGAGCGTCGCGCAGGCCGTGGCGATGAGCGCCGCGACGGCGGCGATCTGAAGCGAGCGCCACGACGCTTCCACGACCTGCTGGTTGTTCCAGGCGCTCTCGAACCAGCGGAGCGAAAACCCCTCCCAGGTGGAGATCGACATGCCGGAATTGAAGGCATAGACGACGAGCGTGGCGATCGGCAGGTAGAGCAGGAAGAAGCAGAACATCGCAATGGTGGCGAAGCCCGGCTGGCGCTTGATGGAGAAGGACTTAGCCATGGGCGCCGCCTCCCGACTTCGATGCATTGCGGACGTAGTAGAGCATCGCAAAGAGCACGATGATGACGAGCGTGACGGAGAGCGCCGCGCCGAGCGGCCAGTTCCGTCCCTGGCCGAACTGCAGCTCGATCAGGTTGCCGACCATGAGGTTCTTGCCGCCGCCGAGGACGCGCGGCACCACGTAGGATGAGAGCGCCGGCACGAAGACGAGGATGGAACCGGCGATGATGCCCGGCTTCACCAGCGGAATGATGATCCGCCACAGCACCCCGAAGCGGGAGGCATAGAGGTCGTACCCCGCCTCGATCAGCCGGAAGTCGAGCTTTTCGAGGCTCGCATAGAGCGGCAGCACCATCAGCGGAAGGAAGACATAGGTCATGCCGAGCATGATGGCGAAGTCGGTGAACATCATCTGGATCGGCGCGGAAATGATGCCGAGCTTCAGCAGCAGCGTGTTGATGATGCCCTCCGAACGGATCACTTCCTGGATGGCGAAGGTGCGGATGAGCATGTTCGTCCAGAAGGGGATCGTGATCAGGAACAGCCAGAGAGAGCGGTTATGCGGCGCGCGCGTCGCGATGAAATAGGCCGTCGGGAAGCCGAAGATCAGGCAGAAGACCGTCGTGGCGAAGGCGAGCTTGGCGCTGCGCCAGAAGATCGAGAAATGCGCATCCGCAAGCGACACGGTGTCGTCGAAGATGTCGCGGGTGAAGAGGACGTTGAACCAGCCCTCCGTCGAGAACTCCCACTTCACGTCGCCGTAGCTGCCGGGCGCGAGGAAGGAATAGAGGACCACGATGACCAGGGGGCCGACGCCGGCCGCCAGGATCAGGAGGAGGGCGGGGGCGCTGAGAAACCAGCGATCCCGGATTTCTTTTTTCTGTCGCTGTTCGCTGACGTCCTGGGCGCTGACCGTCATGGCTAGTCCCTCAGAATCTGGGCGACATCGTCATTGATGGCGACGCTGACGCGTTCCTGCTCGGAGAAGCCGCACGGACCGCTCTTGGCGTTCTGCTGGCGCACGATGAAGGTGCCGCCGCCATCGACCTTGACGTGGAAATGGTTGTCCGTGCCGAGATAGACGATGTCGTCGAGCACGCCGTCCAGCATTCCGGAACCGGCCGTGCCGAGGCGGGCATGTTCCGGACGGATGACGATGGTGACCTTGCCCTTTGGCGTGATGTCTTCCGGATAGGTCGCGTTGATTTCCGCGCCGGAGGAAAGCCGCACGCGCGCCTTGTTGCCAGAGACCGAAAGGACCTCGGCCTCGAGGAAGTTCGTCTCGCCGATGAAGTCGGCGACGAAGCGCTCCGCGGGACGGTCGTAGATATCCCAGGGCGAGCCGACCTGCCGGACCGTGCCCGTCGACATGACGGCGATGCGGTCGGACATGGTGAGGGCCTCTTCCTGGTCATGGGTGACGAAGACGAAGGTGATGCCGGTTTCGAGCTGCAGGCGCTTGAGTTCCATCTGCATGGACTTGCGCAGTTTCAGGTCAAGGGCGGAAAGCGGTTCGTCGAGCAGCAGGACCTTCGGCCGCGGGGCGAGTGCGCGGGCGAGCGCCACGCGCTGCTGCTGGCCGCCCGAAAGCTGCGTGACCGGATTGTTGCCGCGCCCCTCGAGATGCACGAGCTTCAGCATGTCCTTGACGACGCCCTCGATCTCGGACTTCGGCTTGCCGAGCATCTTGAGACCGAAGCCGATGTTCTCGGCGACCGTCAGATGCGGGAAGAGCGCGTAGTTCTGGAAAACCGTATTGACCGGCCGCTGGTTGGGCAGAAGGTTGGAAATGTCCACGCCATCGAGCAGGATCTGCCCTTCGGTCGGCAGCTCGAAGCCGGCGATCATCCGCAGGAGCGTGGTTTTCCCGCAGCCCGAAGGGCCGAGAAGGGTGAAGAATTCGTTCGAGCGGATATCCAGCGTCACATCATTGACGGCCTGGAAGGTGCCGAACCATTTCTGGATGCCATGCATGCCAATGGCGCCGCCATGGGCTGCGGTCGTTCGGGTGTCAGTCATCGGTTCCCCGTTTTTCGACCGGCGCCCGAGCTTTCCCTGCCCAATCCGCCGGCTGTCCTCTGTCCGGCCGCTAATCACGGCTCTATGTGATAGGCTTGTCTTGCTTATGATCACAACAAATCATAATTTGATCAAATCTGTAAAGGGCGATTTTGGGCTTTGCGAATTTATCCGCCCTGCGTGCAAAGGCCGGAGAATTCAGCCCTGGGACGAGAACCGGCGGGAGGCCGGATCTGCGGAGGGAGGATTTCAGCATGCTGGTGACAACCGGGCGGGAGGCGTCCGAATCTGCCAAACAATGGGTCTACCGCGTCCTGCGGCGCGGTATCATGACAGGCCAGTTCGAGCCGGGCGATCCCGTGACGATCAACGGCCTGGCCGACACGCTCGGCGTCAGCGCCATGCCGGTGCGCGAGGCCCTGCACCGACTGGTGGCAGACGGCGCGCTGGAACTCCTCGACAACCGCCGTGTCCGCGTGCCGGATCTCGACCCTCCGAGCTTCGAAGAGGTCCTTGAGGCGCGCGTCGCGCTCGAAACCCGCGCCGCCGAGCGCGCCATGCCCTTCATCGATGACCTGCGGCTCGCGCGCCTTAGGGCTTTCGACCAGCAAGCCGACCAGGCGCTGGCCATCGGCAATTTCGGCCGGCTGGTGGAGGCGAATTTCGACTTCCATCGCTGCCTCTATGAAGCCCGCCCCGGCACAGTGATGCTGCCGCTCATCGAATCCCTCTGGCTGCGTCTTGGCCCCTTCATGCGCCGGGCCGGCGAAACCCTGTCGCAGACCTATCAGGTCGACCGCCACGCCGAGGCGCTCGCCGCCATCGTCAAACGGGACGCCGAGGCACTGAAGGCTGCCATCGCCGCGGATATCCGCGACGGCACCGGTTATCTCGGCCGGGGCCATTTCGAACGCATCGCCGCGCTCGGCAAGACGGGCTGACCGAGGCGCATCGGCATATTCTATAAATAAGATAGAAAATATTTTCGCATCCCGCCGACACGCTAGAGGGAAAGTTCCCATTCCCACTGCCCAACAAATCGCCATTCGTTGTCCGAAAAAGCGGCATTTGCGATTTTGCTTGCCGAAACAATCGTGTTTCGCCGTCGATCCTCCCAATCGCGAAAGCAGGCCAGAATGTCGAACATCCGCAAGCCCCTCCTCGAAACCACACTTCTCACGCGCCGCGCCGCGCTCGCCGGCCTCGCCGTGGCGGCACTCGCCGTTTCCACGCTCACCGCACCGGCGCCGGCCTCCGCGGAAGACAAGAAGGACCTGAAGGTCGGCATCATCTCGGGCGAGGACGAGGACGTCTGGCGCGTCGTGACGGCGGAAGCCGCCAAGAACGGCCTGACCATCGAGACCGTCGTCTTCAACGACTATACCCAGCCGAACGAAGCGCTGGCGCGCGGTGAAATCGACGCCAATGCCTTCCAGCATCTTCCCTATCTGGAAAACCAGGTGAAGACGCATGGCTACAAGATCGTGCCTGTCGGTTACACCGCCGTCTGGCCCATCGGCCTCTACTCGAAGAAGCACACCAAGACCGCAGACCTGCCGGACGGCGCGGTCGTCGGCGTGCCGAACGATCCGTCGAACGAAGGCCGCGCCCTGCGCGTGTTGCAGCACGAAGGCCTGATCAAGCTGAAGGACGGTACCGGCATTCTCGCCACCATCGCGGACATCTCGGAAAATCCGAAGAACCTAGAGATCAAGGAACTCGATGCCGGCATCGTCGGCCGCTCGGTCGATGACCTCGACGCCGCCATCGTCAACACCGACTGGGCGCTGAAGAGCGGCCTCACGCCGGAAAACCGCATCGCGCAGGAGCCGGTGGACGACAATCCGTACCGCAACTTCATCGCCGTGCGCGAGGAATCGAAGGACGAGCCCTGGGTGAAGCCCCTGGTGGAAGCCTACCAGAACGACGCCGTGAAGGCCGAGTTCGACCGCGTCTACAAGGGCACCGGCATCAGCGCCTATTAAGGCAGCCAGCGATTATCGGGACAGCCCGCGACCGCCTCCGGCCGTCGCGGGCTTCCAGCATTTCCGGAAGGAAGAACGAATGAACGAACATGTGGCCTGGAGGGCGGCAGCGGCCGCCGAGCCGCCCGTCATCCATCTGGCCGACGTTCAGCGGCGTTTCGGCGGGACGGCGGCCTTGGCAGGCGTCTCCCTCGACGTGCGCCGCGGCGAAATCCTCGGCATCATCGGGCGCAGCGGTGCGGGAAAATCGACCCTGATCCGTTGCCTCAACGGGCTGGAGCGGCCGGACAGCGGCACCATCGCCATCGAGGGCCGCGAGATCACCGGGCTCGGCGAAGCCGAGCTGCAGCCGTTGCGCCGCCGCATCGGCATGATCTTCCAGCATTTCAACCTGCTCTCCGCCAAGACCGTGGAAGAGAACGTCGCCCTTCCGCTGAAGATCGAGGGCTGGCCGAAGGCGAAACGCCTTGCGCGCGCCGCGGAACTCTTGGAACTGGTCGGCCTGTCGGGCAAGGCCAAGGCCTACCCGTCGGCGCTCTCCGGCGGCCAGAAGCAGCGCGTCGGCATCGCCCGCGCGCTCGCGGCGAACCCGGCCCTCCTGCTTTCGGATGAGGCGACCTCGGCGCTCGACCCCGAAACGACCCGCGCGATCCTGACGCTGCTGAAGGACATCAACCGCACGCTCGGCCTCACCATCCTGCTCGTCACGCATGAAATGGAAGTGGTGCGCACCATCGCCGACCGGGTCACCGTGCTCGATGCCGGCCGCATCGTGGAAGAGGGGCCGGTCTGGCAGGTCTTCTCGCAGCCGCAGGCGGAGACGACGAAGAGCCTGCTCAGCGGCATCCGCCCGCAGCTTCCCGCGCATATCGCCGAGCGGCTTTCGGCCGACGTCGCGGGCGAGGCCGTGCTCAGCCTCGACATTGCCGGCCCCGCCGCAACAGGTCCGTTGTTTCAGGAACTGTCCACTGCCTTCCCGGGCGGCTACCGCCTTCTCCATGGCGGCGTCGACCATATTCAGGAGCAGGCCGTCGGCCGCTTCTTCCTTGCCGTGCCGGCCGATGACGCGGCCCGGCTCGTTTCGTTCGCAGAGCGCTTCGGCGCGAAGGGGGAGGTCCTCGGCCATGTCGCCGGTCATGCTTGAACTGCTCGTCCGCTCGCTCTGGGAAACCATCGTCATGACCGCTGCCTCCGGCGTCATCTCGCTCGTCTTCGGCCTGCCGCTCGGTCTCGCCCTGGTGGCGACGGCGCGGGGCGGCATTGCGGAACATCTCTGGATCAACCGCGTGCTGGGTGCCGTCATCAACGGCTTCCGCTCGGTCCCCTTCATCATCCTGCTCGTCGCCCTGATCCCGGTGACGCGCCTCATCGTCGGAACCTCCATCGGCACCTGGGCGGCCATCGTGCCGCTGTCGATTGCCGCGACGCCATACTATGCCCGCATCGCCGAGGTCTCGCTGCGCGAGGTCGACCGCGGCCTCATCGAGGCCGTGCGCGCGATGGGCGGCAACCGCTGGACCATCGTGCGCGAGGTGCTGATCCCCGAGGCATTGCCGGGCGTCGTCGCCGGCTTCACGGTGACGCTGGTGACGCTGATCGGCGCCTCGGCCATGGCCGGCGCCATCGGTGCCGGGGGTCTCGGCGACCTTGCCATCCGCTACGGCTACCAGCGTTTCGAGACATCGGTGATGGTGGCGGTCGTCGCCGTGCTGATCGTGCTCACCTGCGCCATCCAGTGGCTCGGCGACCGGCTGGTCGCACGCCTCGACCATCGTGGCTGAACGAGAGCACCGGGCGGGAAGACCGCCCGGTGCGCCACGCGCCACAGGAATGCAAAGAATTTTTATGGATTTTGCAGACTGTAGCAGCCTCTTCCTTACGAATCCTGCCGACCACGCCCATCATCCTGGCATCGTCGCTCGTCAAGGAAGGCCCCGTCATGCCGCCCATCGATATCCCCGTCGACACGCTCATCCTGCCCGGCCTCAACGGGTCGCCGGAGGCGCACTGGCAGCGCCACTGGGCACGCGACAATCCGGAAAGCCGCGTCGTCGAGCAACACGACTGGACCTGCCCGGAGCGTGAGGACTGGCTGGCGGTACTGGAGCGGCAGGTGGACATGCTCGGCCGCGGCGTCTGGCTCGTCGGCCATAGCCTCGGCTGCGTGCTGGCGGCGCGTTTTGCCGAAAGCCGGCTTGCCACCCGCATCCGCGGCGCGCTGCTGGTCGCGCCCTGCGATCTCGACGCGACGGAGGTCCTGCATCCCTGCGCCATCAAGTTCGGCGCCATGCCGCAGAAGCGCCTGCCGTTTCCCTCCCTCATCGTCGGCAGCCTCAACGATCCCTACATGCCCGTCGACAGGCTGCAGCGCACGGCGCAGGCCTGGGGCAGCGACCTCATCGATATCGGTAATGCCGGCCATATCAACATTGCCAGCGGCTTCGGCCGCTGGTCGGCCGGCTACGACTTCCTCGAACTTCTGAAGGAACGTTCCGCCGTTGCCGACGTGACCCGCGGCCGGCTTTTCAGCGCCGCGGGCGTCCAGCAAGGCCTTTCCCTCAATTGAAGCGGTAGTGCAGCCGGACGCAGCCCTTGTCGAGAGCCTGAGCACCGACCAGGGTCGGGCTCGCACGAAATCCTGTCGCGGGGAAAAGCGGCCGGCCACCGCCGAGCATTTCCGGAATGACATAGATTTCGATCTCGTCGAGCGCGCCACGCTCCAGGAACGCCATCTGCAATTGCCCGCCACCCAGCATCCAGACATCGCCGTCATCGAGCGCGCGCAGTTCGCCGATCAGCGCATCGACGTCGCTGCGCAGTTCGAGCGGGCCTTTCGGGTTGTCGATGGGCCGTGACGTGACGACGATCACGCGCTGCGCGCCATAGGCCCACGGGGAGGGCTCGTTGGCGATAAAGTCATAGGTCCCGCGGCCCATCACCACCGTGCGGATCCGCGTGATGAAGGTGCGGTAGTCGTGTTCGCCGAGATCCATGCTGTCATACTTGAACAGCCAGTCGAGATTGTCGTCCTCGGTGGCGATCATGCCGTCGAGACTGGTGGCGATATAGCCGAGAATGCGGGCCATGCGAAATCTCCTTGAATAATAAATGAATGTTCATTTATATAAAAGCATGGCACGACGAAAGACAATCCCCGACGAAGCGGTGCTCGACACCATCCTGGAAACCCTGCGGCAAACCGGCCCCGCCGGCCTCACCTTCGCCCTTGCCGCCAAGGCGGCCGGCCTTTCTGCCGCCACGCTGGTGCAGCGCTACGGCGACCGGGAGGCCCTTCTCGAAGCCGTGCTGCTGCGCGCCTGGGACCGTCTGGACGCGGAGACCGAAGCCGCTGACGCCGAGGAAGCCCCGGACCTTCAAGGGGCGATTGCCTTTCTCCTTCGCCTGATGCCGCCCGAAGCGGCCGAGGAGACCGCAACCGATGGCCTGCTCCTGTTGCGCGAGGATATCCGCAACCCCGTGCTGCGTGCGCGGGGCGCGGCGTGGGGGCTGCGCGTCGCCAGAGCCCTCGGCCGGCGCCTGTCCGCCGATCCCGTCGAGGGCGAACGTCTCGGCTGGCAAATGGCCGGCATCTGGCAAGGCGCTCACCTCTGGTGGGCCTTTACACGCAGCCAGCCGGCGGAAGCGGCGATGCGAAGCGCGCTCGAGGATTGGGCGAGGGGGCTGCCGGTGGAGAATGCCCCGCAGCCTTAATCCTTGCACAAACCACGCGCAGCATTGGTATGGGCGGGCGAAATCTGCTATGGCTCTTGTCAGTGGCCGTCGCCAGCGGCGATAGTGCCGGGCGGAGCGGCGCGGGAGGCCTGATGGCGATAGATGTTCGGACATCGAAGGAGATGAGCGGAGCGACGACGCCGAAAGCGTTGCGCGTCGGTTTCATTCTGTCGAAGAGTTTCACCCTCTCCGCCTTCGCCCTGTTCGTGGATACATTGCGTCTTGCCAGCGACAGCGAGGACCGCTCCCGCCGCGTCAATTGCGACTGGGACGTGCTCAGCAGTACGCGCAACTTCATTTCCTCCTCCAGCGGCATCCAGGTCGCGCCCACCGCCCCCTTCGCCGATCCCGCCTGTTTCGACTATATCGCCGTCGTCGGCGGGCTTCTGAGTGTCGAGGAACCGATCGACAGCTATGCGCTGACCTATCTGCGCAAGGCGGCCCAGGCCGGCGTCGGGCTCATCGGCCTGTGTACGGGCAGCTTCATCCTCGCCGAAGCCGGATTGCTCAAGGGCCATACGGCCTGCGTGAGCTGGCTGCACCACCGCGATTTCCGCGGCCGCTTCCCGGATATCGAGGCAACCTCGGAGCAGATTTTCCGCTTCGACGGCAAGGTCGCCACCTGCGCCGGCGGCAGCAGCGTCGCCGATCTCGCGGCGACGCTCGTGCGCCATCATGTCGGCGAAGCGGCGGAGCGCAATGCGCTGGAAATCCTGCAGATCCGCCACCGGCGCGATGCCACCGACCTTCAGCCGCGCAATCCCCTCGGCCTCGAAGCGCGCGACCGCCGCGTGCATCTCGCCATCATGATGATGGAACAGCACACCGAGGATCTGCTCTCGATCGACAGCATCGCCACCATGACCGGCGTTTCCCGCCGCCAGCTCGAACGCCTGTTCGAGAGCGACATGGGCACCTCGCCGAGCGCGATCTACATGAAGATCCGCATGGCGGCCGCGCTGAACATGGTGATGCGCACCAACAAGCCGCTGATCGAAATCGCGCTGGAAACCGGCTTCGAAAGCCTGTCGCACTTCACCCGCCGCTTCCGCGCCGCCTTCGGCGACACGCCTTCGCAGATCCGCCGCGACGGCCGCCGACAGGCTGGCTGACGGGCGATTTCCAGGCCGCCAGGGAACCAAGCCGCGCGCCATCCGTTGCCTCTCCATTCTGACAAGGAGACCGCAATGGCAAGCACCGACGTTCAATCCCAGATTTCCGCCCTTCGCGCCGAACTCGCCCAGCTCCAGAAGGATCTCGGCGACCGTGGTGCCGAGGCCTATGAGGCGATGCGCGACCGGGCCGGCGATGCCGTCGAGGCCGCCCGCCCTGCCATGCGCTCGGCCCGCCGCTATGTCCGGAACGAGGGCGCGGCGGTCGCGGAAGCCGCACGCGAGCATCCCGCAGCCATGTCGACGGTGGTGCTTGCAGCGGGTTTTGCCGGCCTCGTCGTCGGCTACCTGCTCGGCACCCTCGAAAACGAGCCACCCCGCCGCCAGCGCTGGTTCTGAACGCAGAAAAGCCCGGCAATGCCGGGCTTTTCTTTTTGGAAGAGAAACCGTTTATCGGTGACGCAGGCCGAAAAGGTAACCGATGAAGGCAGCCCCGGCGAGCGTGGCAAGCGGATTGGCCTGAATGGTCCGGCGCACTTCATCGCGCAACGATTCCGCCTTGGCGACGGCAAGGTTGCCCGTGCCCTCGGCAATCAGCCCTGCCGATTCTTTCAGGCGTGAGATTTCCGTCTTCAGCGCCTCGATCTGTTCGTTCACCGTCGCTTCCGCAGCCGCGGCACGCGCTTCCTGCGAAATGCTGTCGCCGCTTTCAACGACGCCGAGCGTGCGCTTGCCGGTGCTCTTTTCGTCAGCCATGGGCCTGTCTCCTGAATTGATGGACTTGAATGATGAGAATGGCGTGGAGAAGAACTTCCGCCGCGCCCGTTGGTTCCCGGGCATGATTCAAACTGTGATCTTTCCCGTACGGCAGGGCGGTTGACTCCTGCCGAAATTGAGAACAAATAAAGAACAAACATCCTTCAACAGGAGCTGCAAAGCCGATGTCCGCCTCCGCCCATGCCGTTGTCGCCGACCTGCGCGAGCGCATCCGGCAGTTCGACGGCCGCGCCTTGCCCGACCGGGCGGTGCTGCCTTTCGGCGTGCCAGACATCGACGGCCGCCTGCCGGGCGGTGGGCTGGCCCTCGCCAGCCTGCACGAGATCTGCGGTGGCAGCGAGGATGCCGTGGAAGGCACGGCCGCCATGCTTTTTGCCGCCGGCATCGCCGCCCGCACCCGGGGGCAGGTGCTCTGGTGTCTGACGCAGCCCGACCTCTTCGCCCCGGCGCTGGCGCAGGCGGGGCTCGCGCCGGGGCGCGTTGTCTATGCCGAGGCAGGCGACGAGAAGAGCCTGCTCCTCTGTTTCGAAGAGGGGCTGCGGCATGGCGGGCTCGGCGCCGTCGTGGCGGAGGTCACGCGTCTGTCGATGACCGCCTCGCGCCGCCTGCAGCTTGCCGCCGAGGCGGGCGGCACGCTTGGCATCGCCCTGCGCCGTCTGCCGCGCGGCAGGCCGGCGGATGTCTTTGCCCTGCCGTCCGCCGCCGTCACGCGCTGGCGGGTGTCCCTGCGGCCGTCCGCGCCGCTTCCCGTGCCCGGCATCGGCCGGGCGCGGTGGCTGTTGCAACTCGTACGCTGCCGGGCCGGCGAAGCGGCGGACTTTGACGTGGAGGCATCCGATGCCGAGGGTCGTATCGCTCTTTCTTCCGGGCTGGCCGATCGATCGCCTGCGGCGGACGCTTGGTCCCGCAGCGCCTCCGCCTGACAGGCAGCTCATTCTCGTCGGACGCGAGGGATCGCGCCGCATCGTCACGGCGGTGAGCCGGCCGGCCGAACAGGCAGGCCTTCGCGTCGGCATGCCGCTCACCAAGGCCCATGCGCTGCGGCCCGACATCCTGACCATGCCCGCCGACCCCGCCGCCGATGCCGCCGCGCTGCAGCGCCTTGCCCTGTGGGCCCTGCAGCACTACGCGCCGATCGTCGCCCCCGACCCGCCGGATGGCCTTGTCATCGACACGACCGGCGCCGACCACCTGCATGGCGGCGAGGCGCAGATGCTGACCGGCCTCGTCAACCGCCTCTCCGCATCCGGCATTTTCGCCCGCGCGGCGGTGGCCGATAGCTGGGGGGCGGCCCATGCCGCCGCCCGGTTCCTGGCCGATCCCGTACGCGTCCTCCCGCACGGAGGGTCGAGGGCGGCAATATCGCCGCTGCCGATCCCGGGCCTGCGCATCGCGCCGGAAACCGTCGCAGGCCTGCATGGGCTCGGCTTTGCCACTATCGGCGACGTGCTGGCCGTACCCCGCGCACCCCTGGTGCTGCGCTTCGGCGCTGCGCTCGGCCGGCGGCTCGACCAGGTATTGGGCACGATCAGCGAGCCCGTCGATCCACTGCGCGACCCCGAGCTTGCCACCGTGCGAAAAGTCTTCGGCGAGCCGATCGGCGCGCCCGAGACCATCGCGCGCTACACGACCGCCCTTGTGCACGACCTCTGCCATACGCTGGAAAAACGCGGTCTCGGCGCACGCCGGCTCGATCTGCTTTTCCACCGCGTCGACAATTCCCTGCAGGCGATCCGCGTCGGCACCGCGCAGCCGGTGCGGGATCAAAAGCGCCTTGTCCGATTGCTCTGCGACCGGATAGAGACGATCGATCCGGGCTTCGGCATCGAAATCATGGACCTGACGGCAACGCTCGCCGAACCGCTCGTGCTGCAACAGGCGGTCTCTTCGCTGATTGCGGAGGAGAAAGCGGATATTGCCGGCCTCGTCGACGTGATCGCCAACCGCATCGGCGCACGCCGGCTTTACCGTATCGCCCCCGTCGAAAGCGACGTGCCGGAGCGCTCGATCCAGCGCATCCCGCCACTCGCGCCGGATGACGGCGCCACCTGGCAGGGCCGCTGGCCGCGCCCCGCCCGCCTGCTCGCCCGCCCGGAGCCGATCGACGTCATGGCGCTGCTGCCCGACCATCCGCCCGCCTCTTTCACCTGGCGTGGCGTGCGGCGGCGCGTGCGGCACGCCGACGGGCCGGAACGCATCTTTGGCGAATGGTGGACGCGCGACGCGGAGCGTGCCGCCGTGCGCGACTATTTCCAGGTCGAGGATGAAACGGGCGCGCGCTTCTGGCTCTACCGCTCGGCGGACGAGACGCAGGCCGCCAGTGGCCTCGGCCGCTGGTTCCTGCACGGGCTCTTCGCATGAAACCGCGCTACGCCGAGCTTCAGGTGACGTCCCACTTCTCCTTCCTGCGCGGGGCGAGCAGCGCGGCGGAGCTTTTCGCGCAGGCGAGTGCCCTCGGCATCGATGCCCTTGCCGTCGTCGACCGCAACAGCCTCGCCGGCGTCGTCCAGGCTCACAAGGCGGCGAAGGAACTTGCCAAGGAGGCGCCCCGGGTGCGCCTCGTGGTCGGCTGCCGGCTGGATCTGGTCGATGGCATGTCCCTGCTCGTCTACCCAACGGACCGCGAAGCCTATGCCCGTCTCTGTCGCCTGCTCACCATCGGCAAGAAGAGGGCCGGCAAAGGCAAGTGCCATCTCGACTGGGCGGATGTGGTGGCGTGGAACGAAGGCCTGCTTGCTGTTCTGGTGCCGGACGAGGCGAACGAGGAGACGGCCTTTCGCCTCCGCCGCGTCGCCGAAACCTTTCGCGGTCGCTGCTACCTCGCCCTCACGTTGCGCCGTCGCCCGAACGATCCGTTGCGCCTCTTCCAGCTCTCGAACCTTGCTGCACAATACCGTGTGCCCACCGTCGTCACCAATGACGTGCTCTATCACGAGCCCGCCCGGCGCATGCTGCAGGACATCGTCACCTGCATCCGCCACAGCGTGACCATCGACAATGCCGGCTTCCTGCGCGAGCGCCACGCCGACCGCTACCTGAAGCCGCCGGAAGAAATGCACCGCCTCTTTTCCCGCTACCCGCAAGCGCTCGCCCGGACGATGGAAATCATGGAGCGTTGCCAATTCTCGCTGGACGAACTGAAATACCAATACCCCGACGAGAAGGAATATACCCACCTCACGCCACAGGAAGCGCTGGAGAAATACACCTGGGAGGGGGCAAGCAAGCGTTATCCGGAAGGTATTCCAGACGAAATACGCGGCACGCTAAACTACGAGTTAGAACTCATCGCGCGGAAGCAATATGCGCCCTATTTTCTCACGGTAAACGCAATCGTCCGGAAAGCGCGCGAGATGGGTATTCTCTGCCAGGGACGCGGTTCGGCAGCGAACAGCGCCGTGTGTTACGTATTGGAGATAACGGCGGTTAATCCGCAAGGCAACGGCCTGCTTTTCGAACGCTTCGTCTCGGAAGAACGTGGCGAACCGCCCGACATAGATGTTGATTTCGAACATGGGCGGCGAGAAGAGATCATCCAATGGATATATGACACCTACGGACGCAACCAGGCGGCGCTTTGCGCAACGGTGATCCGTTATCGCTCACGCGCAGCCATGCGCGATGTCGGGCGGGCGCTAGGAATGCCGGAGGATATGCTGAAGTCCCTTTCCTCGCAGGTCTGGGGCTGGTCCAACGAACTGCCGCAAAGCCATGCGGTCGAAGCTGGCTTCAATGTCGATGACCGCCGCATCAAGTTGCTGTTCGAGCTTGCCGGCCAGTTGATCGACCGGCCGCGCCACCTCTCGCAGCATCCAGGCGGTTTCGTGCTGACACGTGACCGGCTGGACGATCTGGTGCCTATCGAGCCTGCTGCCATGGATGACAGGCAAGTTATAGAGTGGGACAAGGACGACATCGAATCTCTCAACTTCATGAAGGTGGACGTGCTGGCACTCGGCATGCTCTCCTGCATGCGCCGGGCGTTCGAATATCTTGAAGCGCTAAAGGGTATTCGCAAAGGTCTCTGGAATATCGAGCTCGATGACAAGCCAACCTACGAGATGATCTCGAAGGCCGATACGCTCGGCACGTTCCAGATCGAAAGCCGGGCGCAAATGTCAATGCTTCCCCGCCTCCGGCCTAATGAGTTCTATGACATCGTCATTCAAGTAGCGATCGTCCGGCCGGGGCCGATACAAGGTGACATGGTGCATCCCTATTTGAGACGCCGCCAAGGTGTGGAGAAACCAGACTATCCCGACGACGCGAAATTGAAGGCTATTCTCAAAAAGACACTCGGCGTGCCGCTATTTCAGGAACAAGCCATGCAGGTGGCGATTATTGGTGCTGGTTTTTTGCCGGGCCGTGCAGATCAATTGCGCCGCGCCATGGCAACCTTCAAGCAGACCGGTGGGGTCGACAAGTTCCGCGAGGAGCTTGTTGAAGGCATGGTCAAAAACCGTTACTCCCGGGAATTCGCAGAACGTATGTGCCGCCAGCTCGAAGGGTTCGGTTCCTATGGCTTTCCGGAAAGCCATGCCTACAGTTTCGCGATCATCGCCTATGCCTCGGCCTGGATGAAATGCCACCATCCGGACATCTTCTGCGCCGCTCTTCTCAATTCCCAGCCGATGGGCTTTTACGCCCCGGCGCAGATCGTGCGCGATGCGCGCGATCACGGCGTGGAAGTGCGGCCGGTCTGCATCAACCAAAGCCGCTGGGACTGCACGCTGGAGCCGACGCAAGAGGCGGGGCGTTTTGCCGTGCGGCTGGGACTGCGGATGGTGAAGGGGCTCAACAACGAGAAGACCGCCGCCTGCATTCTCAATCGGGAGCAGGACGCCTTCGTCTCGGTCGACGATTTCTGGCGCCGCTCGGGTCTTCCGTCCGACGATCTGGTTCGCCTCGCCGAGGCCGATGCCTTCCTGCCGTCGCTCGGCCTTTCCCGCCGCGAAGCGCTCTGGGCGATCCGGGGCCTCAGGGACGAGCCATTGCCGCTCTTTTCCGCAGCGGCCGAGAGGGAGGCGGCGGTCATCCCTGAATTGAACGAGCCGGCAGTGGCGCTACGCCCCATGGCAACAGGCGGCGAGGTGGTGGCGGATTACGGCCATGTCGGGCTGACGCTGCGGGCCCATCCGGTGAGCTTCCTGCGCGAAAGCCTCACGCGCCGGCGCTATCTCAGCTGCGCCGCAGCGACACGGCTCAAGGATCGCCAGAAGGTCGAGACGGCCGGCATCGTGCTGGTGCGCCAGCAACCCGGCTCGGCCAAGGGCGTCATCTTCGTCACGATCGAGGACGAAACGGGCATCGCCAACCTCGTCGTCTGGCGCAAGGTTTTTCTCGCTCACCGGCCCATCGTGATGGGCGCGCCGATGATCGGCATGAAAGGCTATGTGCAGCGGGAGGGCGAGGTGGTGCATCTCGTCGTGCAGCAGCTTACCGATCTCTCCATGGATTTTGCCACCATCGCCCGCCGCGGCGGCATCGCCGGGCATGAGGAAGCTGGCGAGGCGCAGGCGATCCGCGTCATCTCCCGCGACTTCCATTAAGTAACGGCACGACGAGGCTGTTGAAGGCACGCGATGTCATGGGCAATCTTCTTCTCTCCTCTTTCTGACCGGGGGCCTCCTGGACGGGCATAGGCGGGTTTTGACCTTGGCTTGCCCGGGCTGGAAAACTCGCCTACGAAACAGGAAGGGAGAGGGAGGGGCGTCATGCAGGATCACGAAGACGCAGGACGGGTGGACGACCCGCAGCGGGCCTACAAGGTGCTGATCGCCGACCTCGTCGGCCTTCGTTTCGGCGCGGACGGAGAACCGGATCCGAGCGAGGTTCGCGCCCATGTCGCGGCACGAGGCGGCATATTCCATGAGGGCGGATACCAGCGCGAGGATCTGCCGCCAGGCCTTCACTTCTTCTACCAGCCGGATCTCAGCGCCGAAGCCGAGATCATCGCGCAGACGGCCGACGGGCGCTACGACGCGTTGATCGCCGCGGCGACCTTCATTCCCAAACAGGCGGTCTTTCCGCTCGGCGGCGTGCGCATCGGCGCGGGCACGGGCAATATGGGCTCTGCCTCCTGGGGCGGCGGCAACGGCGAGGGCGGCGCGGCGCCGCTGATGAACACGCCCGGCATCAACAGCCGCGCGACGGCGCAGATGGCCATGAAAGCACTCCTGAAGGTGACGCCCGATCTGCCGGTCGGTCTGCTGCACCAGCGGGTGGCCGCCGGCGATTTCGATACGGGACGCGACCTGAAGCTCTATCCGACCGCCAAGCTGGAAGGACAGCGCATGGCCGTGCTTGGCTACGGCAATATCGGCCGGGAGGTGGCGCGACTCGCCCGCGCCTTCGGCATGGACGTCGTCGTCTATGCCCGCCCGCAGCACCGGCAATGGATCGAGGCGGAAGGCTTCGGCTATGCGCCAGGCCCCGCGGAGGCGGCGGACGGGGCGGATGCGCTCTCCGTCCATGTCGGCCTCGGCCGGCTGGACGAGGCGACGCGCCGCTATGCCAATGCGGGTCTCGTCGGCGAGACCGTGCTGTCGGCGATGAACCGCGGCGCCGTTCTCGTCAACTACGACCGGGGCGAGGTGGTGGATACGCTCGCACTCGACCGGGCGCTCGCTTCCGGCCAGGTGCGCCACGTCGCCATCGACGCCGATCTCTTCAAGAACGCGTCCAGCGGTACGCTCAGCGGCCCCATGCTGCCCTATCTGAAGCTTGTCGAGCGGCACGCCGGAAAGCTCGAACTCCTGCCCCATGCCGCCGCGGATACGGATCACCCCTCGCGCGTCGCCGGCGCCTGCCAGGCCGTCGACCAGATCATCGACGTCATCCGTCACCGCCGCGTCGTCAATCTGAAGGGCGAATTGCCCGAAGGCCATGTCGACGGCGGCGCGAAAGTGCCGCGCGGCATCGGGCGCGTCACGACGGCGACACTTGCCGCCGCTGCGATCGATCCAGCCTTTGCCGACCTGCATGATCTTTCCCGCGAGATCGCCGATACGCTGGAGGCCATCGTGGAAGCGGTGGAGGAGGGCATGACGCACCAGCCGGCGAAGGGCGACGTCGCCTCGCTGACGCATCTTCTGCTGCGCCAGCGCCGCCTTCTCGAAGCGCTGGGACTGGACGGGCCGGCGGAAGCCTGAGAAGGGAACTTTTCCGTTCCAAGGCAAGTTCTTTCCCTGACACGAACTTCAGGGAGTGCAGACCATGACCCACCAGCAGGACGAACGCGGCGATCCGCTGACCCGCACCCACGACCCCGCCCGCAAGACCTACGCGGCGCGCGAGAGCCGCCAGGGCGGTCTCGGACGGCCTGTGCTGACGGTGCTCGGCACCAGCCTTGTCCTGGTCTTCCTCGTCTGGGGCGCGGTCGAAATCTGGGGCGAGGCAAGTGACCCGACCGAGCCGGTCGACGCTTCCCAGACGTCCTCGACGACAAACGGCACGCAAAACCCGACGCAGGATACCATCGACGACACCGTGCCCGGCGGTGGTCAGACCGTGCCGACCGACCGCGATCCCACCCAGCAATCCGGCACCGGCGGCGACAGCCAGCGCGTCACCCCCGATGGCAACGCCAACTAGAGTTTGTCAGGGAAAAGTGGAAACCGGTTTTCCCGAAAAGACAACGAAAACAAAGGAATTCAGAGCATGCCTGGTTCAATCTGAACCTGACATGCTCCAAGCGGTTCGGATGAGCTTCGGCGCGCCGACTAGGCGAGCCGGCCGTACTGCCGCATGACGTCAAGCAGTGCATCGTGCCTGATGGCGTCGACGCGCAGGCGGTCATGCGGCGTGCCGCCGGCATCCTCCGCCGCCAGCATGGCATTCACAACCGCTTCCTCCACACTGTCGACCGCCGCCATGTAGGCGGCGTCGAGATGTTCGTCGTTGAGGATATCGAGGGACAGCATTTCCGGCGCGCGATGGGCCATCGGCTGCGGATTGGCGGTGGAGAAGGCGAGGAAGATATCGCCGGAATTGTTGCCTCCGGGCGTTCCGTTGCGGCCGATGCCGATGGCGGCGCGGCGCGCGAGGCGCTTCAACTGGTGCGGGGCGAGCGGCAGATCGGTGGCGATGACGACGATGATCGAGCCGCGCTCCTTGAGCTGGCTTTGCGGAGTGTTGTCCTGAAGGTGCTTGCCGACGGGAACGCCGCAGACCGTCAGCCAGTCGCGCTGGCCGTGATTGGCCTGCACCAGCGTGCCCACCGTATAGTCCTTGCCGCCATAGGAGACGATGCGCGAGGACGTGCCGGTGCCGCCCTTGAAGCCATAGGTGATCATGCCCGTGCCGCCGCCGCAATTGCCTTCCGCGACAGGGCCGCGGGCAAGGTTGTCCAGCGCCGCGCGCGCATCGGCCTCCGTCACCGGCAAACCGTTGATGTCGCTTAACGCGCCGTCATAGGTCTCGGCGATGACGGGCATCAGCCAGAGGAAATCGCCGATCTCGTAGGTCGAGGCATAGTGCTCCAGCATCCAGCGGATCGTCGCATGGTGGGTGATGCCGACACCGTGGGTGTTGGTGATCATGACGGGGCCGAGGAAGGTGCCACCATCCTCGATCCAGTGCGTGCCGGTCATTTCGCCATTGCCGTTGAACCGGTGCACGCCGGCATAGACGGGCACCGGCGTCCGGCTTTCGCTGTGCGGCAGGATCGCGGTAACGCCGGTGCGCACCGGCAGCTTGCGACCCGGGCGCGGGCTCTCCTCCCGGATCGTCTGGAAGCCGACGGCGACACCCTCGACATCGGTGATGGCGTTGAAGGGGCCGGTGCGACCGGTGAAGGGAAGGCCGAGATCGCGGGCGCGGGGCTTTGTCTTTTGGGTCATGGTTATTTCTGCCGGGAGCGAAGATAGAGGCCGAGGGAGGCGATGACAAAGGAGAAGGTCAGCATCATCACGGCGATGGCGTTGATCTCCGGCTTGATGCCGCGCCGGAGCATGGCGAAGATGAACATCGGCAGGGTCGTGACGTCGACGCCGGCGATGAAATAGGTGATGACGAGGTCGTCCATCGAGATGATGAAGGCGAGCAGCGCGCCGCCGAGGATGCCCGGCAGGAGCTGCGGGAAGACCACCCTGCGGAAGGTCGTCCATTCATTCGCCCCGAGATCGGCCGAGGCGTGCTCCAGCGTGCGGTCCATGCCGGCAAGCCGTGCGGTGACGACGATGAAGACATACGAGGTCAGGAAGGTGCACTGGCCGATGATGATCGTGCCGATGCCGAGACTGATGCCGGCATTGACGAAGAAGATCAGCAGCGCGATGCCGAGCACAATATCCGGCATCAGCATCGGCATGAACATGACGACGCGGTAGAAGCGCCTGCCGAAGAAATCGAAACGGTAGAGCGCGATCGCCATGGCCGTGCCGAGCACGGTGGCGATGGCCGTGGTGGAGGCGGCGATCCTCAGACTGTTCCACACGGCCTGCACGAGCTGGTCGGTGGATTCCAGATAGAGCGCGTTTTCCGAAATCTTCGTCTTGAAGCCGAGGACCTGGGCATACCAGTCGGTAGTGAAACCGGTCCAGGTCATCATGTTGACCGGGTTCGCGTTGAACGAATAGACCGCGATCAGCGCCAGCGGGATGTAGATGAAGGCGAAGAACAGCGCGGTATAGGCAAAGAGGCTGCCGCGGGCGAGGGTGGCGAAAATCTTCATCGGTCTCTCCTCAGCGTCCGGCTGCGGCATCGAGGCCGCGGCGGCCGGAAACGACCACGTAGATGAAGAGCAGCACCAGCATCACGCTCATCACCATCATCGCGAGCGCCGAGCCGAAGGGCCAGTTGCGCGCGGCGAGGAACTGCTGCTCGATGAGGTTGCCGAGCATCATCACCTTGGCGCCGCCGAGGATGGTCGGCACGATGAAATTGCCGAGCGCGGGGATGAAGACGATGACCGCTCCGCCGGCAATGCCCGGCGCCGTCAGCGGCAGGATGATGCGCCAGAAGGTGCGGATCGGCCCTGCACCGAGATCCAGCGAGGCGCGCACCAGCGTCCAGTCGAGTTTTTCGACGCTGGCATAGACGGGCATGAACATGAAGGGAATGAAGACATAGACCATGCCGAGGATGATCGCGCCCTCGGTATAGATGAGGTCGAGGGGTCGGGCGATGAGGCCGGTCTTCAGCAGCACGTCATTGGCAAGGCCGGTCTGGCGCAGGATCAGCACCCAGACGAAGAGCCGCACGATGAGACTGGCGAAGAAGGGCAGGGTGATGAGGAAGAGGCAGAAGTTCTTCCAGCGTTCCGAAAGGCGGCTGATGCAGAAGGCGGCCGGGTAGCAGACGAGAAGCGTCGCGATCACGGTCATGGCCGCGATCCTCAGCGAGCGCAGGAAGATCGCGATATAGATCGGGTCGAAATCCTCGAACATCGGATCGGCGAAGCCGAGGATGCGGCCGAAGTTATGCGGATACCATGTCCATTCCACACCGCCGTAAAGACCGGGCGCCAGGAAACTGGTCACGATCATGATGGAGAGCGGACCGAGGAAGAAGACCGCCAGGAACAGCGAGACCGGTCCGAGCAGGACGGCAAGCTGGGCGCGGCGGCGAAAGGCAATCGACGTCATGTCAGGCGGCCTCCGCCGGGATGAGGTGCACGGCCGACGGATCGTAGGCAAGGCGCGCATGGCGCGACTGCTCGATTTCCCCGACGAGGCTGCGCCGCGCCGCGGGAATCTCCGCGATGACGCGCCGTCCCGTCGCCGTGCGGCCGAAAAGCTCGAAGGTCGAGCCGACGAAGACGATCTGCTCGAGGTCGACGTCGAGAGCCGGGGCGCCGTTGCCGGCCTCCGCGAGGAAGAATTGTTCCGGGCGGATGAGCGCGGTTGCAGCGCCCGTTGCGCCCGGTCGACCGTGGGAGATCGCGATACCGTCCTGCGTCACCAGTTGCCCGCCGCCGGCCTCTCCCTCGAAGAGGTTGCTGGCGCCGACGAAAGTGGCGACAAAGCTGTTCTTCGGCTGGTCGTAGATGGCGCGCGGCGTGTCGAGCTGCTGGATCCGCCCGCCCGACAGCACGGCGACACGGTCCGACATGGTCAGCGCTTCCTGCTGGTCATGGGTGACGAAGATGAAGGAGATGCCGAGCTCGTTCTGCAGCGTCTTCAATTCGATCTGCATCGCCTGGCGCAGGTTCTTGTCGAGGGCTGAAAGCGGCTCATCGAGCAGGAGCAGCTTCGGACGGGCGATGATGGCGCGGGCAAGCGCCACACGCTGCTGCTGGCCGCCTGAAAGCTGGCGGGGCTTGCGGCTTTCCAGCCCCTCAAGGCCGACCATGGCAAGCGCTTCCGCGACACGCTTCATCCTTTCGGACTTGGCGACGCCCGCGACTTCCAGCGCATAGCCGGTGTTTTCACCCACCGTCATATGCGGGAAGAGCGCATAGTTCTGGAACACGGTATTGACCGGCCGGCGATAGGGCGGCCTGTCCGTCATGTCCTCGCCGTCGATCAGGATGCGGCCGGAATCGAGTTCCACGAAACCGCTGATCGCCTGGAGGAGCGTGGTTTTTCCGCAACCCGACGGCCCCAGCAGCGTCAGGAATTCATTGCGCCGGACATCGAGATCGATGGCGTCCAGCGCGGTCACCGTCTGGCCTTCAGGCGTGGCAAAGGCCTTCGCCGCCTTCTCCAGGCGGACTATGGAGTCTCGCATCGTCGTTCCCCAATTTGTTATAAAAATAACGCTTGTGCGATTTCGATATATGGATACCATTTGCCCATCCAAGTCAACGGCCGAAAAGAAGCCGGGACGGGAAAGCAGGGCGCAAAGGAAAGCGCCGGGGCCAGCAAGGCCGAACCATCAGAGGAGACTATTCCATGACGAAAGCTCATCGCGCCGGCGCATCCGGTTTTCAGGCCTGGATGCGCGGCACTGCCCTCTCGCTTGCGGCCCTCGTGGCGACGGCAGGCATGGCGGGCGCCAGCGAACTCAACGTCTATAACTGGGGCGAATACATCAATCCGGAAGTGCTGAAGAAGTTCGAGGAGGAGACCCAGATCAAGGTCAACCTCTCGACCTATTCCTCCAACGAGGAAATGCTGGCAAAGATCCAGGGCGGCGCGACGGGCTACGACGTGGTCTTCCCGTCCGTGCACATGCAGGACATCATGGCCAAGCTCGACCTGCTCGAAAAGACCGACATCAACACATACGAGGGTTTCAAGAACATCGATCCGGCGTTCCTGCGCGCCAAGAGCGATCCGAACGGCGAGTATTGCCTGCCCTATGCCTGGGGTTCGGTCGGCATCTTCTATAACCGCAAGATTCTCGGCAAGGACGTCACCGGCTGGAAGGATCTGGTCGAGACGGTGAAGGCGAAGGGGTTGAAGTTCACCCTGCTTGACGACATGCGCGAAGTGCTGGCCGTCGGCCTTATCCTCAACGGCCACAAGATCAACTCGACCGATCCCGCCGAATTGCAGCAGGCCGCAGACACGATCATCGCCATGAAGCCCGACATCGCTGCCTTCACCTATGACGAGCGGCCGATGGTGCAGGCGGGCGACGTTGCCGCCGGCCACGCCTTCGTCGGCGCCATGATCGACGTCTTCGGCAACGAAAAGGACCTCGGCTACGTGATCCCCGAAGAGGGCGCGACCATGTACCAGGAGGATATCTGCGTCCTGAAGAGCGCGCCGAACAAGGAGAATGCCATCAAGTTCCTCCAGTTCTACACGCGCCCGGAAATCGTCGCCCTCAATGTCTCGCAGCAGACCAACGGCACGGCCAATGTGCCGGCGCGGCAATTGACCATTGAAAAGATCAAGAATAGCAAGGAAATCAACCCGCCGGCCGAGACGATGAACCGGCTCCAGATATTCGAGGATCTGGGACCGGCCCTGCGTCAGGTGGACCGCGTATGGACGCGGGTCAAGACGGCCCAGTGAGTGCGGTTGATCCCCGCCCGTCTCCGGACGGGCGGGACTTTGAAGAGAGGGGCGACGTGTCGAAACGCATTGTGAAGCTCGTTCAGTCCGACGATCTCCGGCGGTCCAAATCCGACAAGCTCATCGCCCATTACATCGAGCGCAACATCGCCGAGCTTCCCTTCGAGACGGCGCGCTCCATCGCCCAGCGCCTGCAGATCTCTCCGATGACCGTCGGGCGATATCTGCGCCGCATGGGCTTCGACGGGCTGGACGACCTGAAGAGCGAATTGCGCCACGGCAGCTCCAACCCTGCCTGGCAGGTCAAGGGACGCGTCGACCGGCTGGAGCAGGATCGCAAGGAGGGCAAGCTGCTCGCTGGCCTCATCCAGCAGCAGATCGACAATCTCGGCCAGATCTACGCCATCACCAGCGCACCGGAATGGCAGCAGACGATCGACGCCCTGATTAACGCCACCGAGGTCTATGTCGCCGCCTACCAGAACGTGCGCGGCATCGCGCAGTATTTCGCCAGCCAGCTTTCCTATACCCGCCCGCGCGTGCAGTTCGTCGACGGGCTCAACGGCACCTATGCGGAACTGCTTGACGGCTCCGTCGAGGGGCGTCTGCTCTTCCTGCATGACGTTCGCCGCTTCGCCGCCAAGGCCCGGTCGCTCGCGCTCGAGGCCCGGCGCGCCGGCGTCAAGGTCGTGCTCCTGACGGACGAGTTCTGCCCGTGGGGACCGGAGGTCTCCGATATCTGCCTCATCGTGCCCGGTTCGCACGGCCCGCTCTGGGATGGCGCCGCCACCATGACCGCTGTCATGGACCTCATGCTCAGCAACATCATCGTCGTCATGGGCGACGAGGTGAGCGAGCGCGTCGACACGCTGACCCGCCTGCAGGACGTCTTCGGGGATTTCGAAACCTGATAGCGGCCCATGCCTTGACGCTGCCGCGTGGCGCGGACTAAGGATGGATCGACGGTTCCCCGAAGGATGACTCCCAGGGGATTAATAGGGAACACGGTGCGGACGACCCAACAGGGACCCATTCCGTGGCTGCCCCCGCAACTGTAGGCGGATTGCCGCCTGTCCTTGGACGCGTTTCGCGTCATGCCACTGCGCCTTGCGCGGGAAGGCAGACAGGTCGCAGATATCCGTGAGCCAGGAGACCTGCCGTCAGAGCCACAATCCGAACACGGGCGGGGATGCCCGGAACAGGAGACGCCATGACGAACCCGACTGCCGGCGACGGCAGACCACCCTTCGTTTTCTCCCGACCGACCGCGCGCAGCCCTTGGCCCGTCGCGTGAGCCCGTCCGCCTTCCTTCACCTCGGGAGATATCCATGACCCATTCCGCTGCGGCCCCGCGCGCCGCCTCCTTCCTGTCGCTCGTGGCCGGGTTCGTCCTTGCCGCCGGCGCGGCCCAGGCCGCCGAAACGGTGTATCCGCTGACGCTGGAAAACTGCGGCCGCCCCGTCACCTTCGAGAAGGCGTCGGAACGCGCCGTCTCGCTCGGCCAGAGTTCGACGGAAATCCTCTACCTGCTCGGCGTCGGCGACCGCATGGTCGGCACCGCCGTCTGGATCGGCCCGGTTCTGGCGGGCTATGAGGAGGCGAATGCCAAGGTGGAGCGCCTTGCCGACAACGATCCGAGCTTCGAAAGCGTCGTCGCCAGGAAGCCCGATCTCGTGACCACGCAGTTCCAGTGGCATGTCGGCCCGGAAGGCGTCGTCGGGACGCCCGAACAGTTCGCCGAACTGAAGATCCCGGTCTATACGTCGCCGGCCGACTGCATGGGCAAGGACAATTCCGGTGGCGGTGACGGCGTGCGCAACACCGTCTTCACCATGGAGCTGATCTACAAGGAAATCAGCGAGCTGGCACAGATCTTCAACGTCCAGGATCAGGGCGAGAAGGTCATTGCCGATCTCAAGGCACGCGAGGCCGCGGCCCGTAAGAAAATCGCCTCGGCCGACGGAAAGCTGTCCGCCGTCTTCTGGTTCTCCAGCGCCGAACTCGACATCGATCCCTATGTCGCCGGCCGCAACGGCGCGCCCGGTTACATCCTGTCGGTGCTCGGCATCAGGAACGTCATCGAAAGCGACGAGGAATGGCCAACGGTCGGTTGGGAGACCATCGCCAAAGCCGATCCGACGATCATCGTTACCGGTAAAATGGAGCGCCGCCGCTACCCCGCGGATGATGTCGCCATCAAGCACAAGTTCCTCAAGGAGGATCCGGTCGCCAGCCTCATGCCGGCCGTGAAGAACGGCCATGTCGTCGATATGGACGCGCAGGCGATGAACCCGACGATCCGCACGATCGAAGGCATCGAGGTGCTGGCCGACGCTGTCGAAAAGGCTGGCCTCGCACAGTGACGAAGGATCGCCCCATCCTGCTCCGGACGGGCGCCGCTATCGCGGCGCTCGTGATGCTCATCGCCGCGCTCGGTGTGGGCGCGGCGGTGGGTGAGACCGCCATTCCGCTCGCAACCGTGGCGAAGACTGTCGCGAACCGCCTCTGGCAGGCGGGCCATGCGCTGGATCCCATCGACGAGGGTATCGTCTGGAACTATCGCCTGAGCCGTGCGGTGGTCGCCGCCTGCTGCGGTTCGGCGCTGGCGCTGTCCGGTGTCGTCCTGCAATCCCTGCTGCGCAATGCGCTCGCCGATCCCTATATTCTCGGCATTTCCGCCGGCGCCTCCACGGGTGCGGTGGGCGTCGCGATCCTCGGTTTCGGCGGCGGCATGCTCACGCTGCCGGCCGGCGCCTTCCTCGGCGCGCTCGTCGCGTTCGGGCTTGTCAGCGTGCTCGCCGTCAGGGCCGGGCGGGGTACGAGCGCCATCATTCTGGCGGGGGTCGCCGGCTCGCAGCTGTTCAACGCGCTCACCTCCTTCATCGTCACCAAGGCGGCCAATGCCGAGCAGGCGCGCGGCATCATGTTCTGGCTGCTCGGCAATCTCTCGGGCGCACGCTGGCCGGATGTGTGGCTGGCGCTGCCGGTCGCCCTTGCCGGCCTGCTCGTCTGCCTCTGGCATGCCCGCGCGCTCGACGCCTTCACCTTCGGCACGGAATCGGCCGCTTCGCTCGGCATTCCCGTGCGCCGGGTCTATGTCGTGCTGATCGCCATTTCCGCCCTGATGACGGCCGTCATGGTCTCCATCGTCGGCTCCATCGGCTTCGTCGGCCTTGTCATTCCCCATGCCGCGCGCATGGTCGTCGGCGTGCGCCACGGCCTGTTGCTGCCCGCCTCCGCGCTGATCGGCGCCATCTTCATGATCGCGGCGGACATACTTTCCCGCATCATCATTACCGGTCAGGTCCTGCCCATCGGCGTCATCACGGCGCTGTTCGGCGCGCCGGCCTTCGCGCTCATCCTCAGCCAGAGGAGGTCGGCCCTGTGACGCTGTCCGCAACAGGTCTCCACTGGTCGGCCGGCGGCACGGCCATTCTCTCGGACGTCTCGCTCGACGTGCGCCCCGGGGAATTTCTCGGCATCATCGGCCCCAACGGCTCGGGCAAGACCAGCCTGATGGCGTTGCTTGCGGGCATCCGCAAACCGCAATCCGGCGCGGTGACGCTCGACGGCCGGGCCCTCGCGACCCATGGCCGGCAGGCGATCGCCCGGCGCATCGCCTTTGTCGAGCAGCAGGCTGAAACCACCGAGCGCATCACCGCGCGTCAGGCCGTCGCGCTTGGCCGCACGCCGCATCTCGGCGCGCTGACACCGTGGTCGCGGGCGGACGACGCCATCGTCGATCGCGCGCTGGAGGAGGTGGACATGGCGCATTTCGCCGGCCGGCTGTGGCACACGCTGTCCGGCGGCGAACGGCAACGGCTGCACATCGCCCGGGCGCTCGCCCAGCAGGCGCCGATCCTGCTCCTCGACGAGCCTACCAATCACCTCGACATCGGCCACCAGATCGGCCTGCTCCAGCTCGTGCGCGAGCAGGAGCTGACCGTCGTCGCCGCGCTGCACGACCTCAACCACGCCGCCATGTTCTGCGACCGCATCGCGGTCATGCAGGCGGGCCGCATCGTTGCGCTCGGCACGCCCGCCAGGGTGCTGGAACCACAACGCCTGGCCGACGTCTTCGGCGTCACTGTCGATGTCGAGCGTGACAGCGCGGGCGGCTGCTTCATCCGCTATCGCCAGCCCGAGCCGCGACCGCCGCGTTTGAAGCTCGTCGCCAGCGAGGGAAAATGATGCACGGCGCGGGCTCCAACAGCCACCTCAAGGAAGACATCCGCGACTACTGGTCGGCCCGCTCGCAGACCTTCGACCTTGCCTTCGGCCACCGTATTCCCGAGGGGCCGGAATTCGACGCCTGGGCGGCGGCAATCCGGGACCATCTCGGCCCCGAGCCGCGCCGCGTGCTGGAGCTTGCCTGCGGCACGGGCGAGGTGACGCGACTTCTCCTGTCGCTCGGCCACAGTGTCACGGCGCTCGATTTCTCCGAAGCCATGCTCGCCGTCGCGCGTCGAAAACATGCCGGGGCGCCTGGCTTGCACTTCCTCCTCGCCGACGCGGAAAATCCGATGGAGCCGGACGAAAGCTACGACGCCATCGTCTGCCGACACCTCGTCTGGACACTGACGGCGCCGACCGAGGCTTTTGCCCAGTGGTTCCGCATTCTGAAGCCCGGCGGCACGCTGCTGTTCTTCGACGGCAACTGGGCCACACCTGCGCCCCTTGGCAGGTTGGCAAGCCGCGCCATTGCCTTGCTCGACCGTTTCATCGGCACCGACCCGCACTATGACGGCGCGATGAGCGACCGGCATGCCAGCATCATGGACCGATTGCCTTTCGGCGACGGGCTTACCGTCGAGCGCGTATTGCCCCTGCTGACGGCTGCCGGCTTCCGCGAAGTGTCGGTCGGATCGCACGCGCCCATCGCCAGGGCTCAGCGCCGGACGGCGGATCTGCGCAACACGCTGCGCACACTGCTCTATCGCCGTTTCATTCTGCGCTGCCGCAAGCCGGCCTGACGGCGAAGTGGTGTTGCTCCGGTCGCAAATGCGTCAGGTCTCCGGCTCCACCGTCAGCCTGACGCGGTCGGCGGCAAAGCGGGAGCGGGAAAACTGCACCGGCGTTCCGGCAAGGTCCGTGTTCACCGCCGCCGCGACCAGAATGATCGCACCGGGCGACAGCTTGAGATGTCGCATGTCGTCGCCTTCGGCGTGAATGGCCGAGATTTCAGTCGAGCGCCGCACATAATCGGGCACGCCGAGTTCCTGGAAGGCTGCGGTGATGGACCGCGTCCGCTCGTAGACGGCCGCGATATCCCCGAAACGGTCAGCCGGAAAATAGTGCGTTGCGCGTGAGATCGGACGCTTGTCCGCACTGTTCAGGGTTTCGAGGCGCACGCAGATCGTGCCGATGGGCAGGCCCAGCGCCTCGGCCACGGCGGCAGGCGCAATCTCCGTCGCCGACGCCAGCAGCCTGCCTTCGAGATCGCGCGCCTGGTTGCCGAGCCCTTGCGAAAAGCGGGTGCGGCGGGAGATCGGAAAGCGCAGGCTGTCACGCCGCTCGATGCGCGTGCCGATGCCCTGGATGGGGCGCACGATCCCTTCTTCCACCAGTGCCGCCATGGCGCTGCGCACCGTGTGCCGGTTCACGCCGAAGCGGCCCGCCAGCACCGTTTCCGGCGGCATCATGCCGGTCTCGTCGAAATCGCCATTGTTGATCGCAAGGCGCATGCGGTCCGCGATCTGCCGCCAGAGCGCCACGCCCGATTGCCGTTCCACCATTTTCGCCCCGCTCGCTCCTTTTCCATGCGCCGCTGTCACACCCTTGTCATTCCGGCCGCTTAAGACGAGACTTAGATGTTCGGTTGTCTAGATTAATAGACATTTGGAGATGAGGCAATGACATCAACACAGAAATCCGCCGAGCCGATCGCGAAGGATGCGGCACAGCGGCAGAAGGCGATGGGCCTGCTCGCGAAGGCGAGCCGTGCGGAGTTGCAGGCCGCTTTCGAAGCCCTGGAAAACAAGCCTGCGGTACAGCCGGTGCGCGGCCCGGAAACCGGGCTCGTCATGGTGCGCGGACGCATTGGGGGAGGCGGTGCGCCGTTCAACCTCGGCGAGGCAACCGTGACCCGCGCGAGCATCCGTCTTGAGGATGGCACGGTCGGCCACGGCCAGTCGCTCGGCACGGACGGCGCGAAGGCACAGCTTGCGGCGATCTTCGACGCGCTCTTCCAGCAGCCGGCCCGCAAGACCGAAGTGGACACGCTGCTTGAGACCATCGCGGCGCGCGGCGCCGAAGAGGATGCCGCAAAGGCGCGCCAGACGGCCGCCACCCGCGTCGACTTCTTCACCATGGTTCGCGGAGAGGATTGATCATGTCGAATACGCTCGCCTTTTCCGGCGGCTTCCAGGAACCGGTGTTCCAGGCTCAGGCCGTCTTTCGCACCCTGATGGACGGCATGGCACGGCCCGGCACGATCGGCGAGATCGCCGCCGTCGCCAATCCGCCCAAACCTCTGGGCGCTACGGCCGGCGCCGTCGCGCTGACGCTCTGCGACCATGACACGTCCATCTGGCTCACACCCGCGCTCGCCGCCTCGGCGCTGCCCGGCTGGCTCGCCTTCAACGCCGGCGCGACCATCGCGAGCGAGCGCCAGAACGCCCGCTTCGCCCTCGTGGAAAAGGGCGCGATGCTGCCGAACCTCTGCCTCTTCGCACAGGGCACGCAGGAATATCCGGATCGTTCGACCACGCTGGTCGTCGAGATCGAGGCTTTCGAGGGCGGCCGGCCGCTGACGCTGACAGGACCCGGCATCCGCACGCAGGAAGAGATCGCTCCCGTCGGCCTGCCGGACATGTTCCCGCATTTCTGGTCGGAGAACCGGCAGAAGTTTCCGCGCGGCGTCGACCTCATCCTCGTTGCCGGCGCGAACGTGCTCTGCCTGCCCCGCACCACCATTGTCCGCGTGAAGGAGGCTTGAGACCATGTATGTTGCCGTCAAGGGTGGTGAAGCCGCCATTTCCAACGCCCATCGTCTTCTCGCCGACCGCCGCCGCGGCGACCGTTCGCTGCCGGCCATCGGCATCGACCAGATCGTCGCCCAGCTCGGCCTCGCCGTCGACCGTGTGATGGCCGAAGCCTCGCTCTACGACCGGGCGCTTGCGGCGCTTGCCGTCCGGCAGGCGCGCGGCGACATGATCGAGGCGATCTTCATCCTGCGCGCCTATCGCACGACGCTGCCGCGCTTCGGCTATTCCAAGCCCGTCGAGACGGGATCGATGCTGGTCGAGCGCCGCGTGTCGGCGACCTACAAGGACCTGCCGGGGGGCCAGCTTCTCGGCCCGACCTTCGACTATACCCACCGCCTGCTCGACCCGTCGCTGCTTTCCGATGAAACCGTGGATGCGCCGCTGGAACGCGACGACGCCGGCGAGCCGATCATGCGCGTCTCCGACATCCTTGCCGGCGAAGGCCTCGTCGAGGACGACGGCAGCCTGCCGGAAGGCCATGTGCCCGGGGACATCACCCGCGAGCCGCTGGAATTCCCGCTGGCGCGCGACCTTCGTCTGCAGGCGCTGGCCCGTGGCGACGAAGGTTTCCTGCTGGCGCTCGGCTACTCCACCCAGCGCGGCTATGCCCGCACCCATCCCTTCGTCGGGGAAGTGCGCATCGGCGAGGTCGAGGTGGAACTGGACATGCCGGAACTCGGCTTCCCGGTCTCGCTCGGCCGCGTCCAGGTGACGGAGTGCCAGATGATCGCCCAGTTCAAGGGCTCGGCGAAGAACCCGCCGCAATTCACCCGCGGCTACGGCCTCGTCTTCGGCCAGAGCGAGCGCAAGGCCATGGCCATGTCGCTGGTCGACCGGGCGTTGCGCGCGGACGAGTTCGGCGAGGATATCGTCGCCCCCGCGCAGGACGAGGAATTCGTCATTTCCCATTCCGACAACGTTCAGGCGACCGGCTTCGTCGAGCACCTGAAGCTCCCGCACTACGTGGATTTCCAGGCCGAACTCGACCTCGTGCGCCGCATGCGGCGCGAATACGAGGCCGCGCATGGTCAAAACACCGAACTTCCGGAGGCCGCAGAATGAGCACGGCAGACCTGGCGACCTACAATTTCGCCTATCTCGACGAACAGACGAAACGCATGATCCGCCGCGCGATCCTGAAGGCCATCGCCATCCCCGGCTACCAGGTGCCCTTCGCCTCGCGCGAAATGCCCATGCCCTATGGCTGGGGCACCGGCGGCGTGCAGGTGACGGCGGCGATCCTCGGTCCTGAGGACGTGCTGAAGGTCATCGACCAGGGCGCGGACGATACGACCAACGCCGTCTCCATCCGCGCCTTCTTCCAGAAGGTCGCCCGCGTGGCGGTAACCACGAAGACGCGCGAGGCGACGATCATCCAGACGCGCCACCGCATTCCCGAGGAAAAGCTGACCGCCGGCCAGACGCTCGTCTACCAGGTACCGATCCCCGAGCCCCTGCGCTTCCTCGAACCGCGCGAGACCGAGACGCGCAAGATGCATGCGCTGGAAGAATACGGTCTCATGCACGTCAAGCTCTACGAGGACATCGCCCGTAACGGCCATATCGCCACCACCTATGCCTACCCGGTGAAGGTGGAAGGCCGCTACGTCATGGATCCCTCGCCGACGCCGAAATTCGACAATCCGAAGATGCACATGTCGGACGCGCTCCAGCTCTTCGGCGCGGGCCGCGAGAAGCGCATCTATGCCGTGCCGCCCTATACCGACGTCGTCAGCCTCGATTTCGAGGACCATCCCTTCGAGATCCAGACCTTCGACAAACCCTGCGCGCTGTGCGGCGCGGAGGACGTCTATCTCGACGAAGTCGTGCTCGACGACAAGGGCGGGCGGATGTTCGTCTGCTCGGATACCGACCATTGCGAAGACCGCTGCGCCAAGGGCCATCGCGGCCATCTCGCCTATAACAAGGAGGCTGCCGAATGACCGACACGCCGCTTCTCAAAGTCCGCGACATCTCGAAATTCTACGGCGCGCGCATCGGCTGCCAGAATGTCTCCTTCGATCTCTGGCCGGGCGAGGTACTGGCCATCGTCGGAGAATCCGGCTCCGGCAAGACGACCCTGCTCAACTGCCTTGCCACGCGACTGATGCCGACCTCCGGCGCCGTCGAATACCGCATGCGCGACGGCCAGATGCGCGATCTCTCCCGCATGAGCGAGGCGGAGCGCCGCTTCCTGATGCGCACGGACTGGGGCTTCGTGCACCAGAACCCGGCGGACGGCCTGCGCATGGCGGTCTCGGCCGGCGCCAATGTCGGCGAGCGGTTGATGGCCGTCGGCGAACGGCACTACGGCAATATCCGCGAGACGGCCGGCAACTGGCTGAGCCGCGTGGAGATCAGCGTTGACCGTATCGACGACCAGCCGCGCGCCTTCTCCGGCGGCATGCGCCAGCGCCTGCAGATCGCCCGCAACCTCGTGACGTCGCCGCGGCTGATCTTCATGGACGAACCGACGGGCGGCCTCGACGTCTCGGTGCAGGCCCGCCTGCTCGATCTGCTGCGCAGCCTCGTGCAGGACCTCGGCCTCTCGGCGATCATCGTCACGCACGATCTGGCCGTCGCGCGCCTTCTCTCGCACCGCATGATGGTGATGAAGGACGGCCTCGTCATCGAGCAGGGCCTGACGGACCGCGTGCTCGACGATCCGCGCGAAGCCTATACCCAGCTCCTCGTTTCCTCGATCCTCCAGGTGTAATCATGGCGACCCCGCTCGTTGTTTCCGAAGTGGCGAAGAGCTTCACCATGCATCTTCGCGACGGCATCCGCCTGCCGGTGGTGTCGAACGTCACCTTCTCGGTGAAATCAGGCGAATGCGTCGTGCTGGGCGGCCCGTCCGGCATCGGCAAGAGTTCGCTGCTCAAGATGGTCTACGGCAACTATGCCGTCGACGGCGGCCAGATCCTCGTCGACCACGAGGGCAGGCTGGTCGATCTCGCCACCGCCGATCCGCGCACCATCCTGTCGGTGCGCCGCGGCACGCTCGGCTATGTCAGCCAGTTCCTGCGCACCGTGCCGCGCGTCGCGGCCGTCGATGTCGTCGCCGAACCGCTGACGGCGCGCGGCGTCGATGCAGCGGAGGCGCGGGCGACGGCCGAAACCATGCTTGCCAGGCTCAACCTGCCGCACGAACTCTGGCAGCTTCCGCCCGCCACGTTCTCCGGCGGCGAACAGCAGCGCGTGAACATCGCCCGTGGCTTCATCACCGATCACCGCATCCTCTTGCTCGACGAGCCGACCGCCTCGCTCGACGCGAAGAACCGCACCGTCGTCGTCGGCATGATCGAGGAAAAGAAGGCGGCCGGCGTCGCGCTTCTCGGCATCTTCCATGACGAGGACGTGCGCGAGAAGGTCGCCGACCGCATCGTCGATGTCTCCGCCTTCTCGCCGCGAAAGGCCGCAGCATGACCCGGCTCTCGGAAACGCCGCTCATCCATCCGACGGCCGTCGTCTCCGACACGACGCTCGGCCGCTATACGGAGATCGACGAGAACTGCCGCGTCAGCGAGGCCGAGATCGGCGACTATTCCTACATCATGAACGGCGGTTCCGTCTGGTGCGCGACGATCGGCAAGTTCGCCAACATCGCCGCCTCGGTGCGCATCAACGCCACCAACCACCCGATGTGGCGCGCGACGCTGCACCACTTCACCTACCGCGCCAACGACTACTGGCCGGATGCCGATCCCGAGGCCGACTTCTTTTCCTGGCGGCGCGAACATCGCGTCGTGATCGGCCATGACGTATGGATCGGCCACGGGTCGACGATCCTGCCGGGCGTCACCATCGGCAACGGGGCTGTCATAGGCTCGGGCGCGGTCGTCACGAAGGACGTCGAACCCTACACGATCGTCGGCGGCGTCGCGGCGAAAGTCATCCGCGAACGTTTCCCGAAAAGCATTGCCGAGCGCATGGAAAAACTCGCCTGGTGGGACTGGGATCATGCCCGGTTGCGCACCGCCCTCGACGACTTTCGCAAATTTGACGCAGAAGCGTTCCTCATCCGTCACGGCGGCTGAGGACACCCGTCCGAATGCCGGATTTCCAAGGCTGTGGACTGTTATTTTTCCGACATCGAACTGACATCGCCCCTTCATCAACAGCGTTTAGAGCCAGTCCCGAAAACGACAATGCCCCCTGTTGCTGGCCCCCTGTTGCTGGAAAGAGATCCGCCATGTTCCGACTGAAGAATGTTACCCGCCGCTTCGGGACGCGCGTCGCGGTTGCCGATGTCACCTTCGACATCCCGCAGGGCCAGATGGTCGGCGTCATCGGCCGCTCCGGCGCCGGCAAATCCACCATGCTGCGCATGATCAACCGTCTTGCCGATCCGAGCGAAGGCACGATCCATTTCAACGATATCGACGTATCGGCCCTGCGCGGCGCCGCACTGCGCAACTGGCAGCGCGACTGCGCGATGATCTTCCAGCAGTTCAATCTGGTGCCGCGCCTCGACGTGCTCACCAATGTTCTGCTCGGTCGCCTCAACCATCGTTCGACGGCCCTCAGCATCCTCAATCTCTTTACCCGCGAGGAGCGCATCATGGCGATTGCCGCGCTCGAGCGCCTCGGCATCGAGCAGACCGCGCTCCAGCCGGCCGGCACGCTCTCGGGCGGCCAGCAGCAGCGCGTGGCGATTGCCCGCGCGCTGATGCAGAACCCGAAGATGCTGCTCGCCGACGAGCCGATCGCCTCGCTCGACCCGCTGAACGCGAAGATCGTGATGGACGCGCTGCGCGACATCAACGAACGCGAGGGCATCACCGTCATCACCAACCTCCACACGCTCGATACGGCGCGCGCCTATTGCGAGCGCATCATCGGCATGTCGGCCGGCCGCGTCGTCTTCGACGGCCCGGCGCACGCCCTCGACGCCGATGCCGTGCGCACGATCTATGGCACGGCCGCCGATGGCGCGGAGATCGACGAAAGCCTCACATCCACCGCGATCCGCAACCCGGCGCGTCAGGACAACACCAAGGAATCCGCCGGCCCGACACCGCTGGCACTGGTCGGTCTCTAGAGCAATTCCAGCAAAGCCGTGCAGCGTCTTTGCGTCCGCAATGCGGAACGAACTCTAGAGCCCACCGGGATCGAATGGCCCGCGTGAAGGGTCAGAAACTTTCAAGGCCCGGCGAAGCCGGCCAAACAGGAGAGAGACCATGCTGAAGAACATCCTTCTGGGCGCCGTCGCGCTCATCGCGCTTGCCGGCCAGGTACAGGCCGAAGACCTCAAGGAATTCCGCGTCGGCATCATCGGCGGCGAAAACGAAGCCGACCGCCTGCGCAACTACCAATGCCTCGGCGACCAGCTGAAGGCCGAACTCGGCTTCGAAAAGGTCTCCTTCTTCCCGGCTGCCGACTATGACGGCGTGATCCAGGGCCTGCTCGGCGGCACGCTCGACTACGCCGAACTCGGCGCGTCCGGCTTCGCCAAGATCTACCTCGCCAATGCCAATGCCGTAGAGCCGATCCTGACGACCGTCCAGACCGACGGCTCGACCGGCTACCACTCGATCATGGTCGCCCGCAAGGATTCCGGCATCAGCAAGCTGGAAGACCTGAAGGGCAAGAAGCTCGGCTTCGCCGACCCGGATTCCACCTCCGGCTACCTCGTCCCGCTCGTCACGCTGCCGGAAGCCATCGGCGGCCCGGTCAAGGAATACTTCGCCGAGACCGGCTTCGGCGGCGGCCACGAAAACCTCGTCCTGGAAGTGATGAAGGGCACCTTCGACGCCGGCACGACCTTCGGTTCGGGCGTTGGCGAGTGGAAGGACGGCTACACGTCCGGCAACCTGCACAAGATGGTCGAGAAGGGCATTCTCGACATGAACGACCTCGTCGAACTCTGGAAGTCGCCGCTGATCCCGAACGGCCCGATCGTCGTGCGCTCGTCGATGGAAGCCGACATGAAGGCGAAGTTCAAGCAGTTCATGCTCGACCTGCCGAAGAAGGACGCCGCATGCTTTGCCGCCGTCATGGGCGGTGACTTCACCTCCTTCACGGAAGTCAATGTCGACTTCTACAAGCCGATCATCGACGCCCGCAAGGCGACCATCGGCGGCTGATCGTCGCGATGCATCCGGCGCCGGCCGACATCCTGGCCGGCGCCTTTTGCCGACAGTGCGGACCTGACCTCGACAGGGTGGGGCCCGGCACATCGTCGGCCACCGGAATTGCATAAGAGAACCGCGAGGCGGACAGACCATGGCCATGAACACGCTTCACGACGGCTTCAGCGAGAAGGGCGCGCTCATCGAGCAGCACTTCCAGGAGCTGACCGCGCGCCGCCGCCTCTATACCTGGCTCGGCCTTGCGATCCTCGTGGTCGCACTCACGGGCTCGCTCTGGTTCGCCAACGAGACGAATGCCGGCAAGTTCCTCGATCGGCTGCCCTATTTCTTCGACTTCATCGGCGAGATGGTGCCGCGCGACGGGCTGGAAGTGGTCCGCGCGTTGTTCGACCTGCCTTCGCCCTATGACGACGGAAGCTTCAAGTACAATTACCCCGAGGGACGGCTCTATCTCACAGAAAGCCTCTATGTGCCGGAATACTTCCACAAGATGCTGGAGACGCTGAACATCGCGATCTTCTCCACCGTCATCGGCATGGTCTTCGGCTTCCTGCTGTGCTTCCTCGCGGCCAGGAACCTTGTCGCCAATCGCCTGCTGCGCGGTTTCGTGCGCCGCTTCATGGAAATCCTGCGCGCCTTTCCCGAGGTCGTGCTGGCCGGCTTCTTCCTCGCCATTCTCTCGCTCGGCCCGCTGCCGGCCGTCATCGCCGTGTCGATCCACACGGTCGGCGCACTCGGCAAGCTCTTCTTCGAAGTGGTCGAGAATGCCGACATGAAGGCGGAGGAAGGACTTCGCGCAGTCGGCGCAAGCTGGGTGGAGCGCGTCTGGTTCGGCATCGTGCCGCAGGTCCTGCCGAATTTCATGAGCTATTTCCTGCTGCGCCTCGAGATCAACGTGCGCGCCTCGACCATCATCGGCGCCGTCGGCGGTGGCGGCATCGGCGAGTTGCTGCGCCTGTCCATCGGACAGGGCCATGCGGCAAAAACGCTCGCCATCGTGTCGCTGCTGCTCGTCACCATCGTCGCCGTCGACCAGTTTTCCGCCTGGCTGCGCCGCAAGCTTGTCGGCGACCACGCCTTCAAGCCGGCCCAATAGGAGCGTGCCATGACGACCCTCAATCCCGCACAGATGGATGAGATCGCGGCGCGCCATCCGGCCGTCTTCCATCGCTCGTTCTGGCAGCGTTTTCGCGTCGCCATCATCGCCGGCGGCTTCCTGTTCTACGCGCTCTATTGCTGGTGGTTCTTCGCCATCGGCCACGTGCTCGGCACCGCCAACTGGAACATCGCCGGCACCTATCTGGCCGACTGGGTCTCCTACGAGGTGCGCCCGGAGGTGACGATTGCCGAAGACGGCGCGATGAAACTCACCTATCCGCGCTTCTCCCCGCTCGGCCCGGACGCCAAGCCGGACTGGGTGGAGATCGAGCGCGGCACGATGATCCGCACCGCGCCGGCGGGCACGAGCACCACCGCGAAGAAGCCCGCCTCCATGGGCTTCATGGGATCGGGCGGCGCCGTCGGCGGCTCGGCCGCAGCCGCGGAAGCCGTGGCGACCGCCACCACCCGTCAGGAGGACGTGGTCAAGCGCGCGAAGATCACGCTGAACGCCTCCACGAGCGTCGAGGTGGTGCCGGAACGCGTGACGGTCCAGCACGCCGGAGAGACGCTGGTGGTCGATCTCGACCGCTCCGGCATGACGGTCGACGGCACGCTGCCCGATTGGGCGACGCAGAAGGCGCCGGGCGAGAAGATCACCCTTTCCTTCGGCTTCGCCGGATGGGGCGAGATCGAAGCCGACGACATCAGCATCCGCAGGCGTTTCCTCGGCTGGGCGAACTTCCTGTTCGACACGAATTCGCCCTTCCACGGCAAGCCGGCCTCCGAGATCGCTTCGCTGATCACCTCGGGCGAACGCATCGATCCGAAACAGTCGAACCTGTCGCTGGCCTGGAACAACATCCTCTACAATGCGGAATGGCAGCATCTCGATGTGTGGACCAAGCTGCTCCAGACCATCGTCATGGCTTTCGTCGGCACGCTCTTCGCCATGCTGCTGGCATTCCCGCTCGCCTTCCTTGCCGCCCGCAACATCACGCGAAGCTGGCTTTCCAATCAGGTGACGAAGCGGCTCTTCGACTTCCTGCGCTCGGTCGACATGCTCATCTGGGCGCTGTTCTTCACCCGCGCCTTCGGCCCGGGACCGCTCGCCGGCATGTCGGCCATCTTCTTCACGGATACCGGCACGCTCGGCAAACTCTATTCCGAGGCCCTCGAGAACATCGACGACAAGCAGCGCGAAGGCGTCAAATCCGTCGGCGCGGCGCCCATCGCGGTGCAGCGCTATGGCGTGCTGCCCCAAGTCATGCCCCTCTTTGTCTCCCAGGCGCTTTATTTCTGGGAATCGAACACCCGTTCTGCAACGATCATCGGCGCGGTCGGGGCAGGGGGGATCGGTCTCAAGCTCTGGGAGGCGATGCGCACCAATTCCGACTGGGAGAACGTCGCCTACATGGTGCTCCTCATCCTCGCCGTGGTCTTCGTCTTCGACGGCATATCGAATGCGTTGCGCTCCCGTCTGATGGGCAAGCCGGCGCATTGATCTCGCGATGGCGGCATGATGCTGCCACACGAATCCCTTCATGATCCGGCGCCGCCTTCAGCGGCGTCGATGGACTTTTACAGGAATGAGCCCGTGCGTTACGCCCTCTACTTCACGCCGTCCGCAAGTGACCCTCTGACCCTTGCCGCCCAGCGCTGGCTGGGGCGCAATGCGTTTACCGGCGCCGCGCTGGAGCAGCCGGTTGCAAGCGGCTTCGACGCCGCGACGCTTGCCGGCCTGACCGCGGATCCGCGCCGCTACGGTTTCCATGCCACCCTGAAGGCTCCCTTCACGCTCGCCGAAGGCCGCAGCGAAGCCGAGCTCCTCGCCGAGATCGGCCGCTTCGTTTCGGCGGCAGACCCCTTCGACATCCCCGAAGTCGTCGTCGGCCGCCTCGGCTCCTTCTTCGCGCTGGTGCCGGGCGATCATTGTGAACCGCTGCAGGCTTTCGCCGGCGAAGTGGTGCGCCGCTTCGAGCGCTTCCGCGCGCCGCTGACCTCGGCCGACATCGCCCGCCGCAAGCCGGACGAACTGACCGCGGACGAGCGCCAGAACCTCGTGCAATGGGGCTACCCGTATGTCTTCGACGAATTCCGCTTTCACATGACGCTGACGGGCCGCGTCCCGGTCGAGCGCCGCGATGCCGTCGAAAGGGCACTGCTCGATCATTTCGCCGAGTTTCACGGCCGGCCGCTGCCGGTCGCCGGCCTCGCGCTCTTCCGCGAACCCTCGCGCGGCGCCGATTTCACCATTCATTCGCTCTTCCCGCTCGGGGGAGCCGCCAACAGAAAGACCGCCTGACATGACCCGCGAAACCGTTCTTTCCAATGCCCGTATCGTGCTTGAGGACAGGGTCCTCGACGGCACGCTGGTTCTGCGCGACGGCCTTATCGCCGACATTTCCGAAGGCGCGTCCGCTGCCGGCGAGGACATGGAGGGGGACTTTTTCCTGCCCGGCCTCGTCGAATTGCACACCGACCATCTCGAAGCCCACTATTCGCCGCGTCCCGGCGTGCGCTGGGGCCTGACGGCCGCGATCCAGGCGCATGACGCCCAGGTCGTCACATCGGGCATCACCACCGTCTTCGACTGCCTGCGCATGGGTTCGGACGAGGACGGCGGCTTCGAGAAGGGCGAGATGCGCTCCATGGCGAATGCCATTGCCGAGGCGCAGGATGACGACCGCCTGCGCGCGCAACACCTCATTCATCTGCGCTGCGAAGTATCGACCAACAACGTGCTCGACCACTACGAGGAATTCGAGGACGACCCGCTCGTCCGCCTCGTCTCGCTGATGGATCACGCCCCCGGCCAGCGCCAGTTCCAGACAATGGAACAGTACATCCTCTACTACAAGAAGAAGCGCGGCCTGACCGACGACGAGTTCGCCGCCTTCTGCAAGCGCCAGCAGGACCTTTCCGCCCGCTATGCCAAACCGCATCGCGACGCCATTGCCGCCTCCTGCGCCGCCCGCGACATCTCCGTCGCCAGCCACGACGATGCGACGCTGGAACATGTCGAGGAAGCCATCGGCTATGGCATCCGCCTTGCCGAATTCCCCACCAGTTTCGAGGCCGCCAAGGCCTCGCACGGCGCTGGCATGAGCGTGCTGATGGGCGCGCCGAACATCGTGCGCGGCAAGTCCCATTCGGGCAACATCGCCGCTCGCGACCTTGCGCAGATGGGCGTGCTCGACGTGCTGTCCTCCGACTACGTTCCGTTCAGCCTCATGCATGCGCCCTTCATCCTGGCCGACGAGGGCATGGATCTGCCGAAGGCGATCGCGATGGTGTCCACCACGCCCGCCCGCACCGTCGGCCTCGATGACCGCGGGGCCATCGCGAAAGGCCTGCGCGCCGATCTCGTGCGCGTGCGCCGTCCCTCCGGCGTTCCCGTCGTACGCTCGGTCTGGCGCCAGGGCCGGCGGGTGGCATGACCATGGAGGCACGGCCGTTGCCGGCATCGACCGGCACGATGATCGTCGTGGTAGGGCCGAGCGGCGCAGGCAAGGACAGCGTCATGTCCTATGCCGCACGTCACTTTGCCGACGAGGCCCGCGTGGGGTTCGTGCGCCGTGTCATCACCCGTCCGGCCGATGCCGGCGGGGAGGCGCATACCGCCATCGATGCGGACGGGTTTCGCAGGCAGGCAGCCGGCGGCGGCTTCGCCGTCTCCTGGGACGCGCACGGCCTTTCCTACGGCATTCCGCGCGAGACGCTGGCGCAGCTGGCGGAGGGCGTGACGCTCGTCGCGAATGGCAGCCGCTCCGCGCTGCCGGCCTTTGCCGATGCCTATCCGCGCCTCAAGGTCGTTCTCGTTACCGCCCGGCCCGACATCCTCGCCGCACGCCTTGCCGCCCGCGGCCGCGAGAGCGCCGAGGCCATTGCAAAGCGGCTGGACCGCGCCACGCCGGAAATCGTCGTCGCCGCCGACACCGTCGTCATCGACAACAGCGGCCCGTTGGAGGCGGCGGGGGAGGCCCTCGTTTCCCTGCTGACCGCAGCGCTCGTGCGCAGCGATTGAATCAGTCGTTTTTCAGGGATTTGTAAGCGGCAAGAGCGCGCTCGCGCGCCTTGCCATGGTTCACGACCGGCTTGGGATAGGTTTTCCCAAGCACGATCCCGGCGTCCATCAACGCGCTTTCGGGAGCATCGAAGGGCTTGTGGATCCAGGCGGCATCCAGCTTTTCCAGTTCGGGCACGAAGGTGCGGACATAGGCGCCATCAGGGTCGAATTTTTCGCCCTGCAGGATCGGATTGAAGATGCGGAAGAAGGGCGAGGCATCGGCGCCAGACCCCGCCACCCATTGCCAGTTCGCCGGGTTCGAGGCCGCATCGGCATCCACAAGCGTATCGCGGAACCATCTCTCGCCGCGCCGCCAGTCGATCATCAGGTGCTTGATGAGAAAGGAGGCGGTGATCATGCGCACGCGGTTGTGCATCCAGCCGTGTTTCCAAAGCTGTCGCATGCCGGCATCGACAATCGGATACCCGGTCATGCCTCGCGTCCAGAGCCGGAAATGCGTCTCGCCCGTTTCCCAGGGAAAGCCGTCGAACCGCGCGTTCCAGTTTTTCTCGGCGAGCTCCGGGAAGTGGAAATGCAGGTGATGGCAGAATTCCCGCCAGGCCAGTTCCTTGCGGAAATGGATCACATCGTCCGCAGGTGCCTTCAGGCCACGCGTTGCATGCCAGACGCGGGCAGGGGAGATCTCGCCCATCGCCAGATGCGGCGACAGGAAGGACGTCGCGTCGATCGCCGGCCGGTCGCGGTCCGCCTTGTAGCCGCCGATCGCATCGTCGACGAAATCGTCGAGCCGTTCGCGCGCCGCATCCTCTCCCGGTGTCCAGATCTCCGCAAAGGACGCCGCCCAGTCCGGCTTTTCCGGCAGCAACGCCCAATCCGCCAGATTTTCCGAGCCGGGCGGCCTGGCCGGCGACGACAGCCGCTCCGGCGCATCGACCGGTTCATGCGGTTCGCCCTCCCGCTCCAGCGCCCGCCAGAAAGGCGTATAGACCCGATAAGGCTTCTTCTCGCCGGTCAGGAGACGCATCGGGTCGTGCAGCAATTGCCCGGCAAAACTCTTTGCGGCGATACCCCGCGCCTTCAAGGAAGCCTTGATGTCCTTGTCGATGGCGATGCCCGGCGGATCGTGCCGACGGTTCCAATAGATCGTGTCGGCGCCGGTTTCCCCGATGAGGCTGTCCAGCACGTCGCAGGCTGCCCCGCTGCGCAGGATGAGCGGCGCACCGAGCGCATCCAGCCGCCGGGCGAGGGAAGCCAGCGAATGGTGCAACCACCAGGCTTGCGCCGCGCCGAGGGGGCCCGTGCCGGCGGCTTCAGGCTCGCGGATATAGAGGGCGACGATGGGACGTTCCGTTTGTGCCGCGGCGGCGAGGGCCGCGTTGTCGTCGGTGCGCAGGTCCTTGCGGAACCAGACGATGACGGGTGCCTGCTGCTGTTGTGCCATGGCTCAATTCCCTTTCGGCAGGGGTCGCGTCGCGATGAAGAGGGCGCTTGCCAAGAGGATCAAGGCGACGACCGCGGCCAGCAAAAGCGAAGGCTGCACCCGATACCAGAAGAAACCGTAGCTGGCGGCGATCAGGCTGAGCGCGACCACCTTCGTGCGCGCGGAGATCGCGCCCTCGCGTTTCCAGTTGGCGAGAGGCGGTCCGAGCGTGCGGTGGTTCAGGAGCCAGGCTTCGAGGCGCGGCGAAGAGCGGGAAAAGCACCAGACGGCGACGAGCAGGAACGGCGTCGTCGGCAGCAGCGGCAGAAAGACGCCGATGATGCCGAGCGCCGTCATCAGCAGGCCGGCCAGCATGTAGATCGGGCGCACTTGGGTCCTCGTCGAAAGATGCCTCGCCCGATCAGATAGAGTGCTTTGTCGCCGCCTCCAAGGGGCCAGGGCGTCGCGGCGTGTGGAACGAACATCTTCGCCGGGCATTCCTGCGGAACCGGAACAGACGGGATGCAGCGGATGACGGACGAAAACGGACAGGTGGACGAGCATATCTGGTGGACCGTGCAGCGCGGCGCTTCGCCCGTCGTCGGCACGGCCATCCATGACGGCCATGCCGTGCGACCCGGCCTCCTCGACAAGATGGCGCTCGACGCCCGCGAACGCCTGCGGGAGGAGGATCCGTTTACCGGCGAGACCATTGCCGGCCTCGCCAATCGCATCGTTTTCCATCGCTCCCGCTTCGAGGTCGATATCAACCGCGCCCGCGACGGCGCGATCTATCTGACTCCGGAGCAGGCATGGGGTCTGAAGGTCTGGCGGTCGCCGCTATCCGAGACCGAGATCGGCGATAGCCTCGGCATGCATGATGCCTATTACGACATGCTCGAAAACCACCTGCGCGGCGTTGAAGCGCAGCACGGCCGCTTCGTCGTGCTCGACATCCACAGCTACAACCACCGGCGCGCCGGACCGGCCGCACCACCGACAGAGCAGAACGCCGCACCCGATATCAATATCGGCACCGCCTCCATGGACAGAACGCGATGGGCACCCGTTGTCGATGCCTTCATGGCCTTTGCGGCCGACTTCGACTTCCTCGGCCGCCGGCTGGACGTGCGCGAGAACATCGCCTTCCAGGGGCGCGGCGAGCAGACACGCTTCGTCCATGAGCGCTTTCCTCAAAACGGCTGCGCCATCGCCGTGGAGTTCAAGAAATTCTTCATGGACGAATGGACCGGCACGCCCGACTGGCAGGCCATCGCCGCGCTGCAAGCGCTCCTGACCGCCGCCGTGCCGATCCTTGAACGGGCATTGCGGGAGGTCGAATGACCAGAGAAAAATCCGCACGTAACCCGCCTGCGGCGAAAGCGAAATCGCTCCCAGAGGAGGTGATTGCGGCGCTTGCGGCCGGCAAGCCCGTGCGCCGGGAGCTGGACGGTGGCCGGCTGCACATCGACCGCCCACTGCCGTTCCTGTGCCTCTACATCGGCGATCCCGAAGCCCACATCGTGGCGCGCGAAGTGGCGGCGGCCAACGCCTCCTATCTGCTTGCCCGCACTGTCGAGGATGCCTTGCCCCTGATCGCCTCCATTGCCGAGGCACTGCGCAAGCAATGCGGCGCCTTCGTGCTGCTCGACGTGGACGAATTCCAGCGCGACCGGCTGCTCTCCGGCGATGCCCCCTTCCTCCAGCCATTCGAGGTGATGCTGTCCGCGCCGGACGGAAAGGCCGGAGCGAGCGCGATGGCGGCCTTCGAGACGGCGGTGGAGGCGTTCGAGACGCGTTTCCGGACGCCACGGGTCGAGACCTGCACGGCAAGCGACGATCCCTGCGCACGACCGGAGCTACTTTCCCTGAAGCTTCCCCTGCTGACGCTGCGCTTCGCGCCGATCTATCGCGTGACCGGCTCGGACGCGATCTACCCCGACCTGCGCGAGCGCCTCATCGACAACTTCCTCGACGCCGGCCTGCAGGCCCTGACGGCTTTCCTCGAAGCGGAGGGTTTTCCGAAACCGGCAACCTACCGCGCCTTCGGCCGCAAGGCGTTCATCGATGCGGTCGAGCGCGCGGACCGGGGCATGGACGACGTCGCGTCGAGTTTCGACTTCCTTCTCGCCGTAACCCCGATCAATGCCAATGCCGCCTGGCAGGAGTTCAAGGCAAACCGCTTCGACCGGCCGCCGCGTTTCCTCTATCGGCCGCTGAGCCTTCTGGTGGAACGGGAGAAGCGCCGCCTCTATGCCATCGCGCTCGACCGGCTGGAAGATCCGGTCCTGCATCAGATCTACCGCGAGAAGCGGCAGGAACTCGATCTTCAGCTGACGCTCATCGCCGAGCGCGAAAGGGCGCGCTTCGTCGAGTTCGGCCGTGCGCTCTATGGCCCAGTCGAGCCGTCCCTGCTGAAAGCGGCCTCAGAGGTTCTCGACGGCACCACCAGGGCACAGCGCATGCCGCCCCGCACGCCCGATGACGAGGATGTGGTGGATTGCTTCCATGTCGAGCGGCGTGCCCGCGCGATGATGATGTCCTACCATCAGCGCTATGACGGATTCGATGCGGCCATCGAGCTGCGCGACGACGTGCCGGCGGGCCTGCTCGTCTCCGGACCGCGCCTCCTGATCTCCCGACGCACGCGCATGATGCGCCAGCGTGTCGATGCCCTGCTCAGCCACGAAGTCGGGGTGCACCTTCTCACCTATTTCAACGGCTCGGCGCAGGGCTTGCGCGTCTTCCGCACCGGCCTTGCAGGCTATGAAGGCATGCAGGAAGGACTTGCGGTCTTCGCCGAGTTCCTGGCCGGCGGTTTCACGCCGGAGCGGTTGCGGCTGCTTGCCGCGCGCGTCGTCGGCTGCGACCTGATGCTGGCAGGCGCGTCCTTCGTCGAAGGCTTCCGCCACCTGACCCGGCAGCACGATCTCGATGCGGAAACCGCCTTCGGCCTGCTGTTGCGCGTCTTTCGCGGCGGCGGGCTTGCCAAGGACGCGATCTACCTGCGGGGTCTCCTGTCGCTGCTCAGCCATCTGAAGGCCGGTGGTGCGCTCGATCCGTTCTGGATGGGCAAGATCGCCGCGATCCATTTCAGCGTGATGGAGGAACTCGGCGTGCGCGGCCTGCTGAAGCCGCCGGTCCTCCGCCCGCTGTGCCTCGAAACGGAACGCGGACGCGCGCGGCTGGAGCGCGCCCGCACCGGCCTGTCACCCCTTGCCATGCTCGAAGCTTGAGGAGAGCAACCATGCGTATCGCCTTTTTCGTCAATTCGATCGAGGGGGAAACCCCGACCTACACCACCACCGCGCTCGCCATGGCGGCGCTCTCGCGGGGGCACGACATCTGCTACCTGACGCCCGGTGACTTCGTGCTTCGGGCGGACGACAGCCTCAATGTGTGCGGCCGCCTTCTGCCCGGCAAGCGCTACAAGAAGGCGGAAAGTTTCCACGCGGCCCTTCAGGGCGACGAAACGACGGTGGAGACGATGGACGTGCGTGACGTCGACGTGCTGTTCCTGCGCAACGATCCTTCGCTCGATGCCGAGGCAAGGCCCTGGGCGGCCCATGTCGGCGCGATGTTCGGCCGGTTGGCGAGCGCCCGCGGTACGATCGTCGTCAACGATCCGGACGGTCTCGCCCTCGCGCAGAACAAGCTTTACTTCCAGGCATTTCCGCAGGCCGTCCGGCCGGAAACGCTGATCTCCAAGAGCATCGATGAAATCCGCGCCTTCATCGACATGCACAAGGAGGGCGTGATCGTGAAACCCCTGCAGGGCTCCGGTGGCAAGAACGTCTTCAAGATCGGCTCGCCGGACGAAGCCAATCTCAACCAGATTTTCGAGGCGGTGAGCGGGGAAGGGTACCTGATCGCCCAGAACTATCTGCCGGCGGCGAGCGAAGGCGATATCCGCCTCTTCCTGATGAATGGCCGTCCGCTTGTGCGCGACGGCAAATATGCCGCGATCCGGCGCGTGCCGGCAAAGGGCGAGGTGCGCTCCAACATCCACGCCAGCGGCACGGCGGCCCCCGTCGAGATCACGCCCGACATTCTGGCCATTGCCGAGATGGTGCGCCCGAAACTCGTCGAGGACGGCATGTTCCTGGTCGGCCTCGATATCGTCGGCGACAAGATCCTGGAGATCAACGTCTTCACGCCGGGCGGGTTGAGCACGATGTTCGATCTCTACGAGGCCGATTTCGCAGACAGCGTCATCGCCGCGCTGGAGGAAAAGGTCGCCCAGCGCGACGCCTATGCCGGCGCCATCGCCAACCGGACGCTCGCAACGCTGTAGGTCAGATCGGCTTGCTGTTGACCGCCTTGGCCGATTTCGCCTTCGCGACGGCCTTGGCGGTAACCGGTTTTTCCGCTTCCGCCTTCTTCTTCGGCTTGGCAGAGACGGTCTTCGTGGCCTTCGCGTCAGTGGAGATGTCGATCAGCGGCTTCTTTGCGCCGATCGGCTTGACGTCGTCGACAAGCGCCACGCGCTCGAACTCGTCGCGCTCGCGCACCGCCTGTTCCCAATGATCGCCGTCATGCCCGTGAGGGCGGCCGGCCTCTTCCCAGAGCGTGTAGGCCCGCTTGCTGATCCATTCCCGTCGCGCATCCGTCATCATTGACCCCCGTTCGGTGTGAATTGACGCCGTGCCGGAAATGCCGCGGGCAGGAACCGGAACACGAAACTGACTGGAGGCCGGGAACAATCGACCGGCTGTCCAGATATTCGGCGCACCTTGCGCTCCCGGCAGTGCCGCAGCGGAGCAGGTCTGCTTCATGCGATTCGCAAGGTCTAGAATGCGCTTGAAACGAAGGGGCAGCAAGCAGGGCCAGGCGCGACAGAATGCCGGCTTTCGCGAATGGTAAGGAAAATCATCCCGTCTTTTGCGGCAAATCGGCTCAATTTTGGAAAAGTTTCATGCCCGCGGGTGGACAGCGCCGTTCCCGCCAACGTATTGTCCTGATGAAAGAATCCTTCAGGATGGACGACGATATCGAGAGGCAGCGCGTTTGACAGCAACAAGGCAACAGGATCGACCGTTTCACCGGGCCTTCCGCCTTCTTTGCACTGCGCTCACCTGTCTTTTGCTGTTGATATCGACGCTCACGGCGTCCTCCACCGCCGCCGCTCCAGCCAAGATGCTTCGATATGGCACGCACAAGACTGCGAGCGCTCCTTCGACGGCCGGTGAGAAGGACATCCGCAAGCGCACCGTCGCCGGCAAGATGACGGTGCAGGACGGCCCGGGCGTCGATCTTGCCTGCCTTCCGGCGCAAACCGTGCTTCGCCTCCATGCCGCCCCTGCCGCCATCGCCATGGTTCTGCCGTTCCGCTCCGGCACGGGCTCGCTCGACACACGCGGGGCCCGTGCCCCTCCGCCGATTTTCGCCTGACGGCCGCCTCGATCGATCCGGATCGCGCGCGGCTTCCCGATACCGCCGGCTTGCCGGCTTGTGAGAAGCTCTGACGTTCAAAAGCGATCGATCGAACGATGACAGGTGAAACTATACTGGTGCTGCTGGTCTGCCTTCCCTTTGCGGGAAGCCTTGCCGCGACGCTGTTGCTGCGGACGGATTCCCGCGTCCTTGCGGCGCGGATGGCCGGGGGCGTCGCCCTGGCCGGCCTGGTGCTGACGGCGATGCTCTATCCGGCCGTGCGTAATGGCGGCAAGGTCCGGCTCGACATCGAATGGTTGCCCCAGCTCGGATTGAACGTCACCCTGCGCATGGACGGCTTCGCCTGGCTCTTCGCCATGCTCGTCACGGGCATCGGCTGCCTCGTCGTGCTCTATGCCCGCTACTACATGTCGGAAGAGGATCCGGTTCCACGCTTCTTCTCGTTCCTGCTCGCCTTCATGGGCTCGATGCTCGGCATCGTGCTGTCGGGCAACGTCATCCTGCTCTCGGTGTTCTGGGAGCTGACCAGCATCTTCTCCTTCCTGCTGATCAGCTACTGGCACCACAACGCGGCCGCCCGTGACGGCGCGCGCATGGCGCTGACGATCACCGGCATCGGGGGGTTCTGCCTCCTGGCAGGCCTGCTCGTGCTCGGCCATATCGTCGGCAGCTACGACCTCGACGTGGTGCTGGCGGCCGGCGACAAGATCAAGGCGCATCCGCTCTATCTGACGGCGCTGGTGCTCATCCTCATCGGCGCCCTGACGAAGAGCGCGCAGGTGCCGTTCCATTTCTGGCTGCCGAACGCCATGGCCGCGCCGACGCCGGTCTCGGCCTATCTCCACTCCGCCACCATGGTGAAGGCGGGCGTCTTCCTGCTGGTGCGGCTGTGGCCCGCGCTGTCGGGCACCTATGAATGGTTCATGCTGGTCGGCATCGCGGGCATCAGCACGCTGCTCCTCGGCGCTTACTTCGCCATGTTCCAGCAGGATCTGAAGGGCCTGCTTGCCTATTCGACGATCAGCCATCTCGGCCTCATCACCACGCTGCTCAGCCTTGGCAGTCCGGTCGCAGCCGTCGCCGCGATCTTCCACATGATGAACCACGCGACCTTCAAGGCCTCGCTCTTCATGGCCGCCGGCATCATCGACCATGAGACGGGCACGCGCGACATGCGGCGCTTGAGCGGTCTTCTCAAATACCTGCCGATAACCGGCACGCTCGCGATGGTGGCGAGCGCCGCCATGGCCGGCGTGCCGCTGCTCAACGGCTTCCTGTCCAAGGAGATGTTCTTCGCCGAAGCGGTGGAGACCCACGCCGATTCCGTTCTCGACCGCATCCTGCCCTATGTGGCGACGCTCGCCGGCGCCTTCTCCGTGGCCTATTCCATCCGCTTCATCCACATGGTCTTCTTCGGCCCCGAGCCGACCGACCTGCCGAAGCCCAAGCCGCACGAGCCGCCGCACTGGATGCGCTTCCCCATCGAGTTCCTCGTGCTCGCCTGCCTCGTCGTCGGCATCATCCCGAGCCTCTCCATCGGCCCCTTCCTGCACTCGGCGGTCGTCTCCGTGCTGGGTGAGCGCACGCCGGACTACAGCCTCGCCATCTGGCACGGCATCAACACGCCGCTCATCATGAGCGTGATCGCGCTTATCGGCGGCGCCGCGCTCTATGCGTTGCTGAAGGACTATCTCGCCAAATGCGACGACGGCCCGCCGCTCTTCCGCCACCTGGCCGGCCAGCGCATCTTCGAGCGCGTACTGGTCACGGTGTCCTGGAAATGGGCGCGCTGGATGGAAAGCAATCTCGGCACCCGCCACCTCCAGCCGCAGTTGCGCCTCGTCGCGGCGGCCGGGCTGCTCGCCGGCGTGCTGCCGCTCTATATCGCCGGCTTCTCGCCCAAGGCCCTCGATTTCGTCGGTTTCGATCCGATCTTCGCGGCCGTCTGGTGCATCGGCGCGTTCTGCGCGCTCGGCGCGGCCTATCAGGCGAAGTATCACCGCCTTGCCGCGCTCGTGCTGCTCGGCGGCGCAGGCATCACCACCTGCATCACCTTCGTCTGGCTCTCGGCACCGGACCTTGCCATCACGCAGCTCGTCGTGGAAGTCGTCACCACCGTGCTCCTGCTGCTTGGCCTCCGCTGGCTGCCGAAACGCTCCGAGAAGGTCGACAACGCCGTTTCGCTCGCCGCGCGCAGCCGCCGCTTCCGGGACTTCCTGCTCGCGCTCGCCTGCGGCTTCGGGATGTTCCTCTTCTCCTACGCCATCATGAAGCAGCCCGTGCCGGACGCCATCGCCAGCTACTTCCTCGAAAAAGCCTATACCGAGGGCGGCGGACGCAACGTGGTCAACGTCATCCTCGTCGATTTCCGCGGCTTCGACACGATGGGCGAGATCGCTGTTCTTGCCATCGTGGCGCTGACGGTCTTCGCGCTGCTGCGCCGCTTCCGTCCCGCGCCAGACAGCATCGAGAAGCCCGAGCAGCAGCGTCTCCAGGCCGCCTTCGACGCGGAGCGTCCCGAGCGCTCGGCCGGCGACACGGTGCGCGACTACCTGCTGGTGCCGTCGGTCATCATGCAGTGGATGTTCCCGGTCGTCATCACCTTCGCCATCTACCTGTTCCTGCGCGGGCATGATCTGCCGGGCGGCGGCTTTGCCGGCGGCATCACCATGGCCATCGCCTTCCTGCTGCAATATCTTGCCGGCGGCGTGCGCTGGGCGGAGGACCGCATCCGCATCCTGCCGCTGCGCTGGATGGGCTTCGGCCTGCTGATGGCGGTTGCGACGGGCATCGGCGCCTGGTTCTTCGGCTATCCGTTCCTGACGACCCACTCGCAATACATACAGGTGCCCTTCATCGGCAAGGTGCCGGCGGCGACGGCGCTCCTCTTCGATCTCGGCGTCTTCTCGCTCGTCGTCGGCGCGACCGTGCTCATCCTCATCGCACTCGCCCACCAATCCATTCGCATGCACCGTGTCCGCAGCGTCGAAACGCCCAAGGCGGAGGAAGCCTGATGGAACTCGTTCTCGCAATCGGCATCGGCATCATGACCGGATCGGGCGTCTGGCTCATCCTGCGCCCGCGCACCTATCAGGTCATCATCGGCCTTTCGCTCCTGTCCTATGCCGTCAATCTCTTCATCTTCGGCGTCGGCGGCGTGAAATCCAATGCCGCGCCCCTCCTCGAGGAGGGCGTTCCCATCTCGTCCATGACCGATCCCGTGCCCCATGCGCTGGTGCTCACCGCCATCGTCATCGGCTTCGCCACGACGGCGCTGTTCCTCGTCGTGCTGCTCGCGGCGCGCGGCCTCACCGGCACGGACCATGTCGACGGCAGGGAGCAGCCCAAATGAGCGGCTGGCAGCAACATCTCATCATCGCGCCCATCATCATCCCGCTCGTCGCGGGCGCGCTGCTTCTCTTCTTCGACGAGCGCCAGCGCGTCGTCAAAGCCATGGTCAGCGTCGTCTCGTGCCTCGCGCTCGCCGCCGTCGCCATCAGCCTGTTCCGGCTGGCGAGCAGCGAGGCCGGCAGCTTCGAGGGCGTCTATCTTCTCGGCAACTGGCCGGCGCCCTTCGGCATCGTGCTGGTGGTGGACCGGCTGTCGGCGCTGATGCTGGTGCTGGCCTCGATCCTCTCCATCCCGACGCTCGTCTATGCGCTTGCCCGCTGGCACACCGCCGGCGCGCATTTCCATTCGCTCTTCCAGTTCCTGCTGATGGGTCTCAACGGCGCATTCCTCACGGGCGACCTCTTCAATCTCTTCGTCTTCTTCGAAGTGATGCTGGCGGCGTCCTACGGCCTGCTGATGCACGGCTCCGGCTCCATGCGCGTCAAGGCGGGCCTGCACTATATCGCCGTCAACCTGGCCGCCGCGCTCTGCTTCCTCATCGGCGTCAGCGCCATCTATGGCTCGGCCGGCACGCTCAACATGGCCGACCTTGCCGTGCGCATCGGCGAGATCGAAGGCGAACGGCGCATGCTGCTGGAGGCGGGGGCCGGCATTCTCGGCGTCGTCTTCCTCATCAAGGCCGGCATGTGGCCGCTGAACTTCTGGCTGCCGGGCGCCTACAGCGCCGCGACCGCCCCGGTCGCCGCCATCTTCGCCATCATGAGCAAGGTCGGCATCTATGTCATCCTGCGCCTGTCGCTGCTCGTCTTCGGGCAGGGCGCATCGGCCGGCCTCGGCCTCAACGTGCTGCTCTATGGCGGCATGGCCACCGTCGCCTTCGGCACGATCGGCGTGCTCGCCTCGCAGGCGCTCGGCCGGCTCGCGAGCTATTCGGTGCTCGTCTCCTCCGGCACGCTGCTGGCCGTGCTCGGCCTCAGCAACGGCGAGGTCACGGCGGGCGCGCTCTTCTACATGGTCAGTTCCACGCTGACGATCGCCGCCTTCTTCCTGCTTATCGAACTCGTCGAACGCGGCCAGGATGCCGGCGCCTCGGTTCTCGCCGTCACCATGGAAGCCTATGGCGATGCCGACGACGAAGATCAGGAGGTCGAGGTCGGCGTCACCATGCCGGGAACCATCGCCGTGCTCGGCACCTGCTTTGCCGCCTGCGGCATCCTGCTTTCCGGTCTTCCGCCGCTCTCCGGCTTCGTCGCGAAGTTCGCCATGCTGTCGGGCATGATCGGCACGAATGTCCAGGGCGAGGGACCGATCCCGGCCTCCGTCTGGTGGATCGTCGCCCTCCTCATCCTCTCCGGCCTTGCCGCGCTCATCTCCATGACGCGGGCCGGCATCCGCACCTTCTGGGCCTCGATGGAAGGCACCGTGCCGCGCGTGCTCGTCATGGAAATGGCGCCGGTCATGCTGCTGATCGCGCTGACCCTGGCGCTGACGATCAAGGCGGGGCCTGCCATGAGCTACATGGAGGAGACCGTGCGCACCCTGCAGCAGCCCGCGAGCTATATCGACGCGGTGGTCAATGCCCGCCGCGCGGGCGTTGCGGAGCCGGGCGGCCCGGATGGCGGGGGAGGGATCTGACATGCTGCCCTATCCGCTGCTCAGCGCCTCGCTCGTCCTTACCTGGCTCGCCCTCAACGGCTTCACGCTCGGTCACCTCATTCTCGGCTGCATCGTCTCAGTCTTCGCGTCCTGGGGCATGGCCTCGCTGCGGCCCGCAAAGCCGCGCCTGCCGAAATGGTACCTGTTGCCCAAGCTTCTCGGCATCGTGCTCTACGATATCGTGCGCTCGAACATCGCCGTCGCCTCGATCCTCCTGACGGGGCGCAGGGGCCGCTTCAAATCGGGCTTCATGACGGTACCGCTCGATCTCGAGGATCCGACGGCGCTGGCGGTGCTCTCCGTCATCATCACGAGCACGCCCGGCACCGCCTGGCTCGAATACAATTCCCTGAACCGCACGGTGCTCATCCATGCGCTCGACCTCGTCGACGAGGAGGCCTGGCGGGTGCTGATCAAGACGCGCTACGAGGCGCTGCTGATGGAGATCTTCGAATGAGCCACACGATCCTTGTCTGGTCCGTCAATTTCGCCCAGGTCTGCCTCGTGGCCGCCATGGCGCTCGCGGCGCTGCGCATGTCACGCGGCCCGCGCGCCCAGGATAGGGTTCTGGCGCTCGACACGCTCTATCTCAATTCCATGCTGCTCTTGATGGTGTTCGGCATCCGCACCGGCAAGGTCATCTATTTCGAGGCCTCGCTGGTCATCGGCATGCTCGGCTTCGTCGCCACCGTGGCCCTCGCCAAATTCCTGATGCGCGGGGAGGTGATCGAATGAGCACGATCGAACATGCCGGCGACCTGCCGGCCTGGGCCGCCCTTGTCGTTTCCTTCTTTCTCGTCGTCGGCGCCGGCCTTGCCCTGATCGGCACCATCGGCTTTGCCCGCCTGCCGACCTTCTACGAGCGCATCCACGCGCCGACGCTCGGCACGAGTTGGGGCACAGGCGGCATCGTCATGGCCTCGATGATCTTCTTCACGGTGCTGGCCACGCGGCCCGTCGTGCACGAGATTCTCATCGGCATCTTCGTGACGGTGACGACGCCGGTCACGCTGATGCTGCTCGCCCGTGCCGCGCTCCACCGCGACCGGGCGGAAGGCAATCCGGACGTGCCGCCCGCAGCCGCCGAAGAGCCGGAGGCAGGCGAGGGCCAGCCCACCGCCGGAGTCTGATTCCATCTTCGAACGCTCCTCCGGCCAGCGCCTTTGGACAGGACGGAGAGGGCCCGATCGCAAAAGATTTTTTCCGATCCCGGGCGGGCCGATTTCGCCCGCTGGAGCGCCGGTTTCGCTCTCTGTAACGACGTTCTGGAACGGGATTTCAGAAAGGAATCTGGTCCCGTCCAAAGACATTGTTAACCTTCATTTCCTAACCATCTACGCATCCCTATCGGCAATGATCGTCGAGATTTCAGGTTCATGCGTATTTCTAGAACAAACTTCTATCCCATCCTCGAAACCGAAGGGGAAAACGACGAGCAGTCGTCGTACTACTCCTATGAAAACAGCGCCTTGCCGGAGGTTACCCCGGAGGCGGAGGAATGGCATGCCGTCCATGAGCCGGTCGCCAACGACGAAGACTACCGGCCGCGCTTCCGTTCGCCGGCGCTGAGGAGCTACGATCCCGGCCAATATGCCGACGGCAGCTGGGAAAGCCATTTCTACATGGCCCCGAATGTCCGCTTCACGCGCACGCCCGACAAGGTCGCCGCCAAGATCGAAGAGGCGGCCGCAATCGAGGTGCAGGGCGTAGCGCCTGTTACCGAGGAGCGCGTTGCTCCGGTAGAACAGCCCGCCGTCACCCGTCAGCCCGAAGCGCAACCCGAGCAGCTCACGCAGGCCCAGCTGCTGCAGCGCCTGCGTGATGCGCTGGACGATCGTCGCCAGCGCGTCGAGCAGCAGCCGGCCCCAGCGCCGGCGGAACCGGCACCCCGCTTCGTCCAGGCCGTCGTCACCGCCGCGACGAGCGGCGCCGCCACCGACGTCGTCTACAAGCCCACCGTTCCGCTGCAGCCCTTCATGGCGCGGGCGCCCCTCGTCGCGCCCCCGGCCGCAAGGCCGGACGTGCGCGCCGCGATCGACCGCTTCGCCCATCTCTCCGACCACGCCTTCTTCGAAACGCTGGCGCCCGAAGACGCCGCAAGCGACGAGCCGATCCGTCCGGCCGTGACCGTGGTCCGCATGCCGCTGCCGACGCCGGCCCCCGTTCCGACGCCCGTTGCCATTGCCATGCCGGCACCGGTTGAGCAGAAGCGCGAGGAACCGTCCTCCGTCGCCGCGCTCTTCCGCGTCGTCGAATGCCGTCCGGCCACGACCACACGCGCGGCGTTCGTCGCACCTGTCGCCACGCTTCCCGCCGTAAAAGCCGAACCGGTCGTCATCGAAGCGGCTGCCGTCCCCGTCGTCGTTCCCGCGGCCGTCGAGCTCAAGCCGGCCCCGGTCGTCGCCATCACGCCGGCCGCCGTCATCGAACCCGTCCGCGAAACGCCCTCGTCGGTGCTGTCGCGCGCCCGGCCGTTCCAGGTCACGCTTGCGACGCCCGCCGGCGATACCTACGAATATCCGCCGCGTGAACTCCTGCAGGAACCGCCGCGCACCGTCGGCTTCGTGCTGACGCAGGAGCAGCTGGAACAGAATGCCGGCCTTCTCGAAAGCGTGCTGGAAGACTTCGGCGTGCGCGGCGAGATCATCCATGTCCGCCCCGGTCCGGTCGTCACCCTCTACGAATTCGAGCCGGCGCCGGGCGTCAAATCCTCGCGCGTCATCGGTCTTGCCGACGACATCGCCCGCTCCATGTCGGCCCTGTCGGCGCGTGTCGCCGTGGTGCCCGGCCGTAACGTCATCGGCATCGAACTGCCCAACGCCACCCGCGAGACGGTCTATTTCCGTGAAATGATCGACTCCCCGGACTTCGCCAAGACCGGTTTCAAGCTGCCGATCTGCCTCGGCAAGACCATCGGCGGGGAACCCGTCATCGCGGAACTCGCGAAGATGCCGCACCTGCTCGTCGCCGGCACCACCGGCTCGGGCAAGTCGGTCGCCATCAACACCATGATCCTGTCGCTGCTCTACCGGTTCCGCCCGGAAGAATGCCGCCTGATCATGGTCGATCCCAAGATGCTGGAACTGTCGATCTATGACGGTATTCCGCATCTGCTGACCCCCGTCGTCACCGATCCCAAGAAGGCCGTCATGGCGCTGAAATGGGCGGTGCGCGAGATGGAGGACCGCTACCGGAAAATGTCCCGCCTCGGCGTGCGCAACATCGACGGCTACAACAACCGCGTCGCCGCCGCGCGCGACAAGGGCGAGACGATCACGATCAGCGTCCAGACCGGCTTCGACAAGGGGACCGGCGAGGCGATCAACGAGGAGCAGGAACTCTCCCTCGATCCGATGCCCTATATCGTCGTCATCGTCGACGAGATGGCCGACCTGATGATGGTCGCCGGCAAAGAGATCGAAGGCGCGATCCAGCGGCTCGCCCAGATGGCGCGCGCCGCCGGCATCCACCTGATCATGGCGACGCAGCGTCCTTCGGTCGACGTCATCACCGGCACGATCAAGGCGAACTTCCCGACGCGCATCTCCTTCCAGGTGACGTCGAAGATCGACAGCCGCACCATCCTCGGCGAACAGGGGGCCGAACAGCTCCTCGGCCAGGGCGACATGCTGCACATGGCCGGCGGCGGGCGCATTTCCCGCGTCCATGGCCCGTTCGTTTCCGACGAGGAAGTCGAAAAGGTCGTCCTCCATCTCAAGGCACAGGGCCGTCCGGAATATCTGGAGACGGTCACGGCCGACGAGGAGGAAGAAGAGGAAGAGAAGCCGGCAACCGGCGGCGCGGTGTTCGACAAGGGCGACATCGCGGCCGAGGACGGCGACGACCTCTACGAAAAGGCCGTCAAGGTCGTCATGCGTGACCGCAAGTGCTCGACCTCCTACATCCAGCGTCGCCTTGCCGTCGGTTACAACCGGGCCGCGTCCCTTGTCGAGCGCATGGAAAAGGAAGGTCTCGTCGGTCCGGCCAACCATGTCGGCAAGCGCGAAATCATCACCGGCGAGCGCGCGAGCATGCCGCCGCCGGAAGCCGACGACGCGGAATAAGTCTTATCCCCGACCGTTGAGAACGGTCGGGGATTTGTCCTATTTATTTGAACCGACATGGATTTTTGCCATCCGGCCCGCCTTCGCGGGCCGGATTTTGCCTCTTTCCACGAGAAATTTATTTCCTCCGCTCCATTTAATCGATTTGGCTCCCGATGGGGTCTTTCAGGCCTGTTGCATATGGTGGGCGATGCGTGAATAGTGCCGCCAACCCCGTCATAAAGGCATCCGAAGGAGGATAGGAATGGCATTGATCACCATGCGGCAGTTGCTCGACCACGCAGCGGAGAACGACTACGCACTGCCCGCGTTCAACGTTAACAACCTGGAGTATGTCCAGGCGGTCATGCGCGCGGCGGATGCCACGGACTCCCCGGTGATCCTGCAGGCAAGCCGCGGTGCGCGTTCCTATGCCGGCGATGCGTTCCTGCGCCACCTCATCCTCGGCGCTGCCGAGGAATATCCGCATATCCCGGTCTGCCTGCATCTCGACCACGGCGACCAGCCCTCGACCTGCATCTCGGCCATCACCAACGGCTTCACCTCCGTCATGATGGATGGCTCGCTGCTCGCCGACGGCAAGACCGTCGCCAGCTATGAGTACAATGTCGACGTGACGGCGGAAGTTGTGAAGATCGCCCATGCGGCCGGCGTTTCGGTCGAAGGCGAACTTGGATGTCTCGGCAACCTCGAAACCGGCGCCGGCGACAAGGAAGACGGCCACGGCTTCGAGGGCAAGCTTTCCCGCGAGGAACTGCTGACCGACCCGGACCAGGCGCTCGACTTCGTCTCCAAGACCGGCGTCGACGCGCTCGCGGTCGCCATCGGCACCAGCCATGGCGCCTACAAGTTCACCCGTGCGCCTGACGGCGACATCCTGTCGATCGAGACCATCGCCAAGATCAACAAGAAGCTGCCGAACACCCACCTCGTCATGCACGGCTCGTCCTCGGTTCCGCAGGGCCTGCAGGACCTCTTCACCACCTATGGCGGCGAGATGAAGCAGACCTGGGGCGTTCCGGTCGCCGAAATCCAGAAGGCGATCCCGCTGGGCGTGCGCAAGGTCAATATCGACACGGACCTGCGTCTCGCCATGACCGGCACGATCCGCAAGAACTTCAAGGAAAAGCCGGACAATTTCGATCCGCGCACCTATCTGAAGCCGGCGACCGCGCTGATGACCGAAGTCTGCAAGGAGCGCTTCGAGGCCTTCCGCACCGCCGGCAAGGCATCGAGCATCCGCGTCAAGCGCCTGCCCGACATGGCGAAGTTCTACACCACCAAGTAACACGCGCGATCTCGCATCGTTCGACGCCCTTCCGGCTCTGCCGGGAGGGCGTTTTTGTCTGCCCCGGCGACCGCTGCTTCCCGGAGCAGGACGGTGTAATTTTATTGATAAATAGGCCATTCACGACGGATTGTGCAGCCGGTCCCCTTGCCGCCCACCCATCCTCCTCATAAAGATTGCCCACCCCCTATGGAATGTCGCGGCTGCGGCCCGACCGGTGCGAGGACATGATGAGCGTAGAGCAGGCCCTGACGATCGCAGACCTCAAGGAACAGGCCCGCCGCCGCGTGCCGAAGATGTTCTTCGACTATGCCGATTCCGGCGCCTGGACCGAAGGCACCTACCGCGCCAACGAGGAAGACTTCCACAAGATCAAGCTGCGCCAGCGCGTGCTTGTCGACATGACCAACCGCTCGCTCGCCAGCGAGATGATCGGCGAGAAAGTGTCCATGCCCGTCGCGCTGTCGCCGACGGGCCTGACCGGCATGCAGCATGCCGACGGCGAAATGCTCGCCGCCCAGGCGGCCGAGGAAGCCGGCGTACCCTTCACGCTGTCCACCATGAGCATCTGCTCCATCGAAGATGTGCGCTCGGTGACGACGAAACCCTTCTGGTTCCAGCTCTATGTGATGCAGGACCGGGACTTCGTTCTCAATCTGATCGACCGCGCCAAGACCGCCGGCTGCTCGGCGCTGGTGCTGACACTCGACCTGCAAATCCTCGGCCAGCGCCACAAGGATGTCCGCAACGGCCTCTCCGCCCCGCCGCGCTTCACGCCGAAGCACGTGTGGCAGATGGCGACGCGGCCCTTCTGGTGCCTCGACATGCTCGGCACCAAGCGCCGCACCTTCGGCAATATCGTCGGCCACGCCAAGAGCGTCACGGACCTTTCCTCGCTCTCCGCCTGGACCACCGAACAGTTCGACCCGCAACTGTCATGGAAGGACATCCAGTGGATCCGCGACCGCTGGGGCGGCAAGCTCATCCTCAAGGGCATCCTCGACGAGGAAGATGCACGCATGTCGCTGGACAGCGGCGCGGACGCCATCATTGTCTCCAACCATGGCGGCCGCCAGCTCGATGGCGCGGCCTCCTCGATCAGCATGCTGCCGCGCATCGTCGATGCGGTCGGCGACCGGATGGAAGTCCATCTCGACGGCGGCATCCGCTCCGGTCAGGATGTGCTGAAGGCGCTCTGCTACGGCGCCAAGGGCACCTATATCGGCCGCCCCTTCCTCTACGGCCTCGGCGCCGGCGGCAAGGCCGGCGTGCGCCGCACGCTGGAGATCATCCGGAAGGAACTCGACGTCACCCTCGCGCTCTGCGGCGAACGCGATGTGAAGAACCTCTCGCGCAACAATCTGCTTCGGGATTGAGACGGGACCGGCAAGGCGTTGCCCCGCGTTGATCCACACCGGATCAGCGCGTTCTCCGCTACATATCGGATCTTACGAGCCTTGCCGAAGGGCGCGGCGCAGGAAATCCGTCAGACGGTCGACGGCGCTTCCCGTTGAAGCGGGATTTCGCAAGATGCCGATTTCCAGCTCCCGAAGCCGCGGCAAGCCCTCATTGTCGCCGATAACGCGCAAGGAAGGCGGAACACTGCAAAGGGCAAGGCCCGCGACGGCGAGGCCTGCCTGCACGACCGCGGTGAGACCGAACAGGCTGGCGCTCGAATACATGCATCGATAGGCACGCCCATCGACGGCGAGCGCGTCGAGGACATTTGCTCGCGCTGCGCATCCGGCCTCGAACAATGCGATTGGAAGCGGGTCATCCTGCCATACGGCATGAGACGGCGCGGTGACCCAGACGAAGGGCTCCCGGCGCAGGATTTCGACGGGCTGGTTGGGGAGACGAGTGACGATCGCAAGATCAATCCGCCGCTCTTCGATTGCCCTGGACAGCGAGGCCGAAGGTTCGCAGACCAGCTCGATCGTCACCAACGGATAGTCGGCCGCAAAGCGCTCCAGCACGGGCGGCAACAGGAAAGCGGCATAGTCGTCGGGGACACCAAGCCGAACACATCCGACCTCCTCGGGCTGTGCGATGCTCGCCCAGGCCTCGTCCGACATTTTCAGGAGCCGGCGGGCATGAAGCAGAAGCTCCGCACCAACGGCATTCAAGGTGACGGCCTTCGAGCCCCGGATCAACAGGCGCTTGCCCACGGCCTGTTCCAGCCGTTGCATCTGCATGCTGACAGCCGACTGGCTGCGTCCGATCCGGGGCGCGGCGTTGGAAAAACTCCCCGTCTCGGCAACGGCGACAAATGTCTTCAGAAGGTCAAGATCAAGCGGTGCAGTCATGCTATCAGCATAACGAATAGCCGATCGCAAATCTATTCGTTTGATTGGTGGCAAATGCACGGGCAGTTTCTCCCCGACCCAAGAAGGAGTTGCCCCATGAGAGAAACGTCGCTGATCCGATTTCCTGCCGGCCGCTTGGCTTTGGCGATGGCGATTGTCGGCACCGTGGGCGCATTCGCCACCGAAGCCGGTCTCGATCCCATAACGACCGTGTTCTGGCGTTGCGTGTTCGGAACCCTCTTCCTCGGGGCATGGTGCCTGTTGCGCGGCCACCTGCCGGACCGCGGCCTTTCGCCGGCGCGCCTTGGTCTGGCGGCCCTCGGCGGGGTTTGCATGGTCTTGAGCTGGACGGGTTTCTTTGCCGGCTTCGCCATGACCTCGATCGCGACCACCACGATCGTCTATCACATCCAGCCCTTCTTCGTCGTTTTGATCGGCGTGACGGTCTTGAAGGAGCGTATCACGCTTGACCAGATCGTATGGATGATCGCCGCCTTTGTCGGGGTTGCCCTTGCCAGCGGCCTGGTCCTGTCATCAAGGCCCGTCACCACGACGTGGGTATTCGGGATCGCACTGACGCTTGGGGCCGCGCTGCTCTATGCAGTTGCGACCATCCTCGCAAAAGGGCTCGGCGCGCAACGACCGGAAATCACGACGCTGTGCCAGACGATCGTCGGTGTCGTGCTGCTGGCGCCCTTCGCCGATCTTTCGCGCTCGGTGCCCCTGGCGTCCTGGGGCTGGCTCGCTGGGATCGGTGTCCTGCATACGGGCGTCGCCTATGTCCTGATGTATGCGGCCTATCCCCGCCTGACGACCCCGCTTATCGGCGTATTGACCTTCATCTACCCCCTGGTGGCAATTCTCATCGACTGGTTTTTCTACGGCCACCCGCTTGGACTGGTGCAGTCCACCGGCATGATCCTGATCGCTTTCGGAACTTTGGGCGTACGCCTTGGCTGGCAGCTGCCACGCCGTAGAGTTTCACCGGCCTGATGCATTCACCTTACCAGACAGGCGGCCCCGGCGTGGAAGGAAACGGTCTGAGCCTCAGACCACTTCCCCGTAGAGCACGCGCTCCAGCGCGGTCACCTCGCTCGCAAAGCGCCTGTATTCGGCGCGTTTGAGCGCGAGGAACACGTGATGCAGGCGTTCGCCGAGGGCTTCCTTCAGGAAGGTCGAGCGGCTGGCCGTTTCGATGGCGCTGCGCCAGTCCGGCGGCAGGTCGTCGCCTGCCGTATCGGCATAGGCGGTCGTTTCCGGTCCCGGGTCTGCCTTGGCGAGGATACCCTTGCGCATGCCGGCCAGCACGGTCGCGCCGACGAGATAGGGATTGGAATCGATACCGGCGGCGCGCTGTTCGAGATGGCGGCCGGCGGGCGCGCCGGCCGGGATGCGAACGGCGACGCTGCGGTTGTTGGTGCCCCAGGTCGGCGTGGTCGGCGCATAGCTCTGGGCGGAAAAACGCCGCCAGGAATTGAGATGCGGGGCGAAGACGAGCATGGCGTCCTGCATCGTCTCGAGCAGGCCCGCCACCGCCTGCTTCAGGAGCGGCGTCAGCGCGTCGTCGCGGTCGGCGAAGAGGTTGTTGCCATTGGCGTCGGCAAGGCTTGCATGGACATGCATGCCGGAGCCGGCGCGGCCGGCAAAGGGTTTTGCCATGAAGCAGGCCATCATGCCGTGGCGCACAGCGAGGGCGCGCAGCAGCCGCTTCAGCATGGCAAGGTCGTCCGCTGCGCGCAGGGCGCTGCCATGGCGCAACGTCAGCTCGAACTGGCCCTGGGCATATTCGGAGATCATCGTCTCGACGGGCAGGCCCTGGGCCTCGGCACCGCGATAGACGGCGTCGATGAAGGGCTCCAGCCTGTCAAGCTCGGTGACCCCATAGACCTGGATCCCGTTCGGCCGTTCGCCCGACAGCGGCAGTCGCAGCGGCTGGAACTCGCCGCCCTCCGCCCGTTCCCGGTCGAGCAAATAGAACTCCAGTTCATAGGCAAGCACCGGACGGAAGCCATCGGCCTCCAGCAACTGCACCTGCCGCGCAAGTGCATGGCGCGGATCGGCCGCCATCGGCGTGCCGTCGAGTTCGAAGAGTGCTAGCCGCAGTTCGCCGCGTGGCGGCGAGGTCCAGGGCAGGGGCACCAGCGAACCGGCGACCGGCCAGGCCCGCCGGTCCGCATCGCCGTCCGACCAGACGAGGCCGGTTTCCTCCACATCCTCACCCGTCACGTCGAGACCGAGAATGGAGCCGGGCAGGTGCCGGCCGGAACGGAAGATCGGCAGCAACTCATGCCGCCGGATGATCTTGCCGCGGGCGATGCCGTTGAGGTCGATGAGCACGAGATCGAAGGCGGTGATCTCGGGATGGGCCGCAAGGAACGCTTCCGCTTCGGCAATGTCGGCGGCTTGCGGCGGCCGGATGGCGAGGTCGCGGCTCACGCGGCGGCCCTCCGTTCGGCAAGGCGGCCGGTGACGGTGGTAAAGGCGGCAACGAGGCCGTCGGCCTGCGCTTCGGAAAGGGCAGGGCTGACCAGCACCATATTGTGGAAGGGCGTCAGCAGATAACCGAGATTGAGCATGGACAGGTGCAGCGCAGCCTCGATGGTGTCGGAGGCGACGGCGCGCGCCTCGGCGGCATTGCGCACCGGTACGGGTGAGAAGACGACCTCAAGCCGGGCGCCGACGCGCGAGACGGTCCAGTCGAGGCCGGCGGCGGCGATCGCGGCCGTAAAGCCCGCCTCGATGCGATCGGCTCGGGCCTGCATGGTGTGATAGGCCTCCTCGGTCATTACCCGCTCCAGGCAGGCACGCAGGCAGGCAAGCTGCAGCGCGCTGCCGGAAAGGGTCGTGCCGATCCCGGAATGGCCATGGCCGCTCCGCTCGCGCCGGATGACGTGCAATTTATCGGAGATTTCCTGCGTCATGCCCCAGACGCTGACGGGAACGCCGCCGCCGATGGGCTTGCCCATCACCATCAGGTCAGGGCCGAGGCCGTACACCTTCGTATAGCCGCCGAGGCCGGTGGAGATGGTGTGCGTCTCGTCGATGAGCAGCAGCGTGCCGGCAGCGCGGGTGAGGCGCCGGAGCGCGGCGTGGAAGCCCGGGGCAGGCGGGATCATGCCGCAATTGGTCATGACCGGCTCGGCCAGCACGCAGGCGATGTCATGCGCGGCCAGCGCCTTTTCCAGCGCCGCCTCGTCATTGAAAGGAATGGAGACCGTCAGTTCGCCGAGGTCGCGGACCTGGCCGAGCAGGTTGCGGCGCGACACCGTCTTTCCGTCGACGAGGTCCACCAGCGTGTCGTCCACCGCGCCATGGTAGCAGCCGTCGAAGACCAGCAGCTTGGCGCGGCCTGTGACGGCGCGGGCGACGCGGATCGCAAAGCGGTTGGCGTCACTGGCGGTCGCGCCGAGCTGCCAGCGGGGCAGGCCGAAGCATTGCACCAGCAGCCGGCCGACGGCCTCGGCATCCGAGGAGGGCAGCATGGTGGTGAGGCCGCGCGTGGCGGCGTTCTTCAGGGCTTCGATAACCGGGGCAGGGCCATGGCCGAACATCGCGCCGGTATCGCCGAGGCAGACATCGACGATGCGGTTGCCGTCGAGATCGACGAGATCGACGCCGCTCGCCTGATCGACGACGAGCGGGAAAGGCGTCGGCCAATCGAGCATCCAGTGCTGCGGCACGCCATCGAAGAAACCCGAGGCCGCTTCGTCATGCGCCGCCGCGCAGCGCGGCCGCCGCGCCCGAAAAATCTCCGCTTCCGCCTCGATGAGCGCGCGGGCGCGCGCTTCCAGGTTCGCCCTTTCCATCCCGTTCTCCAGCAGGCCCATAAAATGTGATCACATACTGGTTGATGTGATTTCAAGTGTCAAACGGCAAGATGATCAGAGCGATGCGACGACGCGCAGCCAGTCGTGCACGGAGGCCGCGGCCTGTTTCTCTGCAACACCGAGGGTGAGGGGATGGCGGGCGTCGACATCGCGCGCCTCGCTCGGGCGCAGACCGAACTGGTGACGGAAGGCGCGGGAGAAGGCAGAGATATCGGCGAAGCCACAGGCATAGGCGACCTCACCGACGGTGCGCCTGCCGTCTCCTGCCAGCATGTCGAAGGCGGCGCGCAGACGCCGGCTGCGAATATGATCGGTCACGCCGCCGATGGGCTCGAAGAGCCTGTAGAGCGAGGCGCGCGAAAGGCCGAACATCTTGCAGAGGTGATCCGGGCCGAGATCGGGCAAGGCAAGGTTCTGCTCGATGTAGCGGCGGATTTCCATGATGACGGCGCCACGCACCGTGGGGGCTGGCTGGCTGCGCATGGCAAGCTGCGGGGCAACCAGATTGGCGACGAGGTTGGCCGTGGCCGTGACGATGGCCGGCGCCTCCGCCTGGGTGATATCGGGCAAGTCCTCGAAAAGCGCCCGCAGATGACTGCCGATCAACCGACCCGTGCTGGTCGTTCGCTTGAGGACAAGGCCATGCAGCGCGTCGTTCTGCGCCTCGTTGCCGAACAGCAGGTGGCGCGGCAGCACGAGCGTGAGATTGCGGCAATGGGTCGTTTCGGCATGCATGGTGCGTGACAGGTCGAAGAGCGAGACGTCGCCCGCCTCCACCGCCAGCGTCTCGCCGTTCAGCGTGCGCAGGTCGCCGCCATCGAGCGTGAGCTGCACGAAAATGAGATCGAGGCCGCTGCGGGCAATGCGGCCGCGGTCGCGGGAGAAGGCATAGGCGGTGCCCTGCATATCCGCGACGAAGAACAGAGCCGGCCCCATCAGATAGGTGGAAAGGTCCGCCCGGAAATCGGCAAGGCGCTCCGGCGTCTCCATCGTCGTGCGGAAGACCGGGTCCAGCGTCTCGGAAAACAGCCGGCTCTTGCGACGGCAATCCGTGCCGGCTTCGGCAAGAACGGAGTGGGAGGGCAGCTTGTCGGCGGGGCTCATGGCGGCTCACGTCGGTTGGCGGAGGGTGTCGATCCCTATCAAGCAGGGATACGGGCGAAGGTTCCCGGAAATTCGTGGCCGTACCATCTTGGCACGGCGTCTCATTCTTTTGGCCTCCCGTCTCATATTGTCTAGCGGAACCAACGATACAATTGACAGTTTAACCGGGGTGCAACCCCATGGAAAATAATGGGTCAATTCTGGCCGGAAGGCCAAGGCGGCGTGCCGGTGGGCACGTCCAGGCAAGGGTGGGAGGCAAGGCATGGATCAGCTTTCGTTCGATGACGGCGCGGTGGCCTTTCAGGTGCCGCCTTTCGCCTTCCTGGCGTCCCCGGTCTTTGCCGAAGCCCGGAACAGGCTGATCGACGGCAAGCTCGCCCTTTACGACGGCAACCACCTCTTCAACCGGCTGATCCTGGAGGAGGGGCGTTTCCTCTGTTATCTCGCCGCCCTCTCGCTCCATGCCGCACAGGACATGACACGGCCCTCCAGCTGGCTGACCCTTGGCCGCCTTCAACGGGAAGTCACGGAACTGGGCGTTGCCAGTCGCAACCGTGTCGAGGCACAGGTCTCGTGCCTGCGCAAATATGGTTTTCTGACGCAACAGCCGCATGCGTCCGACCGCCGTGTGCGGCTGCTGGTACCGAGCACGCCGCTTCTGGCGCGCGACGCCGGCGTGCTCGGCCTCTGCCTCGACGGTCTGTCGACCTTCGGCCTGTCACCGACCGAAGCGCGCGCCGGCCTGCCGGACGACAGGCTCTTCCGCGCCATGCGCCGGGCGACGCTGCCGCGCCTGCCGGGGCTGAGCCGGCTCATCCGCCGGCATCTGCCGCTTGCTCCGTTCTTCGCCCATGACTGCGGCTACATGATCCTGCTGCTCCTGCTGCGCCGCGCGCGGGAGAGCGGGCAGGGGCCGCTGGTCACGGGATACCAGCGCCTTGCAACGAGTACGGGCGTTTCGCGCACCCATGTCCGGCGTATCGTCGAGGCCGCGCGGGACGCCGGCCTCCTGACGACGGAAGCGCGCGGCGGCCACGACATCCGGCTGACGCCACTGATGTGGCATGCCGCGGACCGGTGGTTCGCGGATCAGTTCGCCCTGACCGATCTTCTGCTGCGCGAGGCGCTGGCTTCCGAAGACAACCCGGCCTAAACGGCCGAGCCCGCAGCCGCCAGCAGCACCGCCAGGCCGAGATGGGTGAGGTGATGCAGCGTCTGGTCCGCGCCGAAGAGCCACCAGAAACCCGTCTGGCGCGGCGTTACCTGCAAGTGCCGGTTAGCGATGCTTTTGAGGCGGTCGAGAATGCCGTGCACGACGGCATCGGCCAGGCCCAGCCAGGCAAGCGGCGGAGAGACGGCAAGAAAGAGGGCTGCTGTCAACGCGCCATGCACGCCGGCATGGGCGGCAAGGGGCGGCAACCAGCCCCGTGGCCGCTCCTTTCCCGCCGCCATCCAATCCGTCTGGAGCAGGAAATCCGCCAGGAAATGTTTTGCGAGGAACGCCGCCGAGGCGGCGGCGATCCACAGGGTAGAAATCTGCTCCGGTATGTCGATCATTCCGCGCCCGCGATGGTGGGCGGCGTCAGTGGCCGCCGGCCTCGATGATACCCTTGGTCAGGCTGCCCGTCGCCGGATAAAGCGGGATCAGGCAGGCCTGAAGCGCATGATAGATGTCGCCCTTGCCGGCGAACAGGGTGTAGCTCGGAACAAGGTCCTCGCTCAGTTCCTCATGCCAGCCGCCCTTGTCGCGGTCGAGGAAATGCCGGGCGATCGTGTCCCAGATCTTGCGATACCAGGTTTCGTGGAAATCGCTCGGCAGGTGCTCGCACAGGAATGCCGCAGCGCCCGCGCCCTCGGCCATCGGCCACCAGAACTTGTAGCGTTTGGCCGGTTCGTCGTCCCAGTCGAGCGTGTAGAAGAAGCCGCCCTTTTCCTTGTCCCAGCCGAGCGCGATGGACTGCGCGAAGAGCGCTTTCGCCGCGTCCGGCATCCAGGCATGCTTGCGACCGCCGAGAGCGTAGAGCTGGAGCACGAGACGTGCCCATTCCAGCCAATGGCCCGGGGTCGTGCCGGAGGGGCGGAACATCTCGTTGCCGCGATATTCCTTGTCCAGAACCCAGTTCTCGTCGAAATGCTCCGGCACGCGGAAACCGTTTTCGCCGGAGCGGCGGCGAATGACCAGATCGGCAATGCTTTCGGCCTTGTCGAGATAGGCCTTCTCGCCCGTAGCCTCGAAGGCGGCCATCAACGCTTCGGTCAGGTGCATGTTGGAGTTCTGGCCACGATAGCCCGGAACCGCGGTCCAGTCCGCTTCGAATTCCTCGGCGATCGCGCCATGCGCGCTTTCCCAGAAGCGCGTTTCAAGGACGTCCGTGACATCGGCGATCATGCGATCGGCATCCGGATGACCGGCGACCTTGGCGCTCGAGGCGGCCAGCAGCACGAAGGCATGGCCGTAGCCCTGCTTGCTCGCATCCAGCAGGCCGGAATTGTCGAGCGACCAGTGATAGCCGCCGCGCTCGTGATCGCGGTGCTTTTCCCAAAGATACTTCATGCCGTGGTCGACGATATCGTCGGAGCCGGGGCGCCCGAGCAGGCTGCCGATGGCAAAGCAATGCACCATGCGGGCCGTCGAGTGAATGCCACGAACCGGATTGCCGGGATTGATCGGCCGCCCCTCGACATCGAGTTCATGGAAGCCGCCAAGCGGGTTGAAGGCCGGGTTCTGGAAGAAATCGAACAGGCGGTTCGCTTCCCGCCAGAGCCATTGCCGGTGGTAGTCGCGCTTGCTCCAAGCCGTGCCGAGATGTCCCGTTGCGCCCATGATGCGTTCTCCTTTTTGATCGGTCCGCATTGTCGTATCCGATGTCGAAGCTTGCCGAAGCGCGGACAAAGGGTTCCGTGACGTGGGGGCACGCACGGCCGCAACGCGCAATGACGGGTGGCCTCGACAGGTGGGGGCCGATTTATGGCCCAGAAAGCCGGAGGCCGCAACCCGCACGCCGGTCGCCGGAAATGCCCGGCTCACCCGGGCAGAAGGCATCCGGAACGCGAATTTACGATTGCGGCGAAAATGAGAAAAAATACCCTACCAATCTTATAGGGATAATATATAAATCATCGTGGAGACAGGCGGACTATGACAATCCGCCCCGGAGAAGGCCGGTTCACGGCCTCCCGAACAAGGACTGATGGCGATGAGCAATGCGAAACTCGACGGTCGTTCCCCTTATGGCGCTTTCGGCCCGGTCAGCCTGCGCCGGACCCGCCGCGCAGAACGGCAGTTCCTCGTGAGCAACATCGCCATTGCCGGCGCCTTCCTCTTCGTCAGCGCAGTCATCTTCGGCCTCGTCGGCTGACATTCCCAAGTTCCATAACAAACCTTATGCCATTTCACGATGTGCATTCCCGGCCACCCCTCTTTCGGTAGGCCGCTGAAAAATCCCGGGCATGCCGCCCGATGAATTGCCTTTCCGCAAAATCCCCCTGTAAAAAAGCCTATCGTCATCAGCGGTGAGGACCGGACGGATGGAGCCGACGCATTTGTTCGAGCTGGTGGTCGGGATGTTCCTGGCGATCATCGCCCTCCATTATGCCGCCCATCGACTGGGCCTGCCGCCGTCCGTGGCCTTGCTCACCGGTGGCGCCGCGCTGGCCTTCCTGCCGGGACTGCCGGCGATCGAGGTCGATCCGGCGCTCGTGCTCGTCATCTTCCTGCCGCCGCTTCTGCTGGACGGCGCCTGGACCATCGCCATCGGCCGGCTGCGCCGTCACATGATCGGCATCGCCTCGCTCGCCATCGGCGCCGTGTTCTTCACCGCCGCCGTCGTCGCGGTGGTCACGCATCTTCTGTTCCCGTCCCTTCCCTGGGCAGCTTGCGCGGCGCTCGGCGCCATCGTCTCGCCGCCCGATGCGGTTTCGGCCCGCGCCGTGCTGCAGCGGGTGCGCCTGCCGCGTCGCCTGCAAATCCTGCTCGAAGGCGAAAGCTTGCTCAACGATGCCAGCGGCCTCGTGCTCTTCCGCTTCGCCATCGCGGCCGGCGTCACCGGCGCCTTCAGCATGAGCGAGGCGGTCGGCAGCTTCTTCCTGCTCTCGCTCGGCGGGGCGCTCGTCGGTGCCGCCGTCGGCATGGCCTGGGTGCTGCTGGTGCGGCGTCTGGGCGATGAATACCTCATCATCGCCGCCACCGCGCTCCTCTCCTGGACCTCCTATCTCCTCGGCGAGTTCCTGCATGTTTCCGGCGTCATCGCCACCGTCACCACCGGCCTCATCGCCAGCTGGAACCAGCACACCATCCTTTCGGCCGCAACGCGCATGCGCGGCACCTCCTTCTGGACCGTCATCGTGTTTCTCATGGAGGCGATGGTCTTCATCCTCATCGGGCTGTCGCTGCGCGGCGTCGTGGAACGCGGCGGCGGTTTCGACGTCGTCGCCACCACCATGGGCGGGCCGATCCTGGTCATCCTTCTTGCCCTGACGCTCGCCCGTTTCGCCTGGGTATTCGGTTCGGATCTCGTCATCCATCTTGCCAATGCGCTCGGCATCCGCCGCTATACGCCGGTCGGCGCCCGCAGCGCCGCGGTGCTTTCCTGGGCGGGCGTGCGCGGGGTGGTGACACTCGCCCTCGCCCTTTCTGTGCCGGAAGGGTTCCCCGGCCGCGACTTCATCCTCGTCACGTCCTTCGCCATCATCCTCGGCACGGTGCTCATCCAGGGGACGACGCTCGGCCGGGTGATCGCCTGGGCAGGGCTCAGCGAGCCGCCCTCGGAGAAGGCCCGGATTTCCATGAGCGAAGCGGAAGCCTCCATGGCGCAGGCGCAACTGATCGTCGTACAAAGCGGGGCCTATGATGGCGAAGGCACCCTCATCCACCCGCAATTGCTGGACAAGTACCAGCGCCGGGCCGTCGCCATTGTCGATTATGCCGCGCGCACCGAGCACTATCAGCCGATGCTGCAGGCGCATTTCGATCTGGTGCTGGAGGCCGTCGCGGCCGGCCGCAGCGAACTCATCCGCCTCCACCGCGCCGGCGACATCGATGACGAGACGCTGCACGAGCTGGAACGGGACCTCGACCTGGAGGAATTGAGCGCAATTGCGGCCAAGGCCTGAACGGACGGATTAACCGCTTTTGCCGAAAAGCCGGCACGGCGTTTTCGCCGGGCTTTCCATCATGCTAGGGTCCGGCATTGGCAGGCGCAGGAGGTTGCAGGTGCGAGCGGATGCGTGGCGCAGAAGGGCCGGCAGAACGATGGCGGGTCTCGGCTTCGCCGCGGCCCTCCTGCTGGCGCTTCCGGCGCTGGCGCTTACCTGGGGCGTCAACGGCCATCCGATCAATTCCTATCCAGGCATTTCCCTCGCTGCGCAACTCGCTCTCCTGAAGGACCTCGGCGCCCGCTCCTACCGCGTCGACATTTCCAGCGTGGATGCCGGCGACAAGCTGGCCGAACTCGTCGCGGAGGCAAAGGCGCGCGGCATCACCATCCTTCCGGTCATCACGCCCGCCGTCGATCTCAAGACCATGGACGAGGCCACGCTCCATGCTGTGGCGCGCGAGATGGCGCTGGCGCTCGGCACGCGCTTCAAGGACGATATCCGTGTCTGGGAGCTCGGCAACGAACTGGAGAATTTCGCCATCATCCAGCCCTGCGAGCGCCGGGACGACGGCACGATCTATCCCTGCGAATGGGGTGCCGCCGGTGGCGTCGGCGCACTGGACTATTACGGGCCGCGCTGGGCGAAGGTGAGCGCGGTGCTGCGCGGACTTTCCGACGGCATGACCGCCGCCGACCCCACCATCCGCAAGGCAATGGGGACCGCCGGCTGGGGGCATACCGGCGCATTCGAGCGCATGCAGGCCGATGGCATCCAGTGGGACATTTCCGTCTGGCACATGTACGGCGAGGATCCCGAATGGGCCTTCAAGCTGCTGGCCGCCCATGGCCGGCCCATCTGGGTGACGGAATTCAACCATCCCTTCGGCAGCCAGAAAAGCGCGACGGAACAGGCGGACGGTCTCGTGCGCTGGATGACGCGCCTGCGCGAACTTGCCGTTCCCTACCGGATCGAGGTGGCGCATCTCTACGAGCTTCTCGACGAGACCTACTGGGCGCCCGATTTCGAGGCCTATATGGGGCTCGCCGAACTCGAGGGCAGCACAGCGAAAGGCTGGCGGATCGGCAAGCCGAAGCCCGCCTATGCGGCGGTTCAACGGGAAATGCGCGATGAGGGCTTGACCGGCTGCGACACCGAGGACCTGCGCAAGGTCGCCGATGCCGCCTTCCGCAAGGCGAGCCTCGGCTATTGCCTCGTGCTCGGCCGGCCGGCGGGTCTTTTCGAGGCCGAGGGCTGGGTTCGCAAGCTGGAGAACGGCGCCAGCGAAGCGGAGATGACCGAAGGCCTGCTCGCCTCGCAGGAGTTTCGCCAGAAACATGCCGTCGCCGATCTGGACGACCGCGCCTATATCGACCTCCTCTACCAACGGCTGCTCGGCCGTCCGGCGGATGGTGCGGGACTGGAAGGCTATCTGGCCGACCTGAACGCCGGCCGCGCGACACGGGCGACCATCGCCAGGGCGCTCGTCCAATCGGACGAATTCACGGCGCGCGGCACCATACGATAGTTACGCCTGTTTCCGTCGGGAGAGCCGATAAGCGAACGCCCGCAACCGCTGCTTCACGCCGCGCAGGGCGCGACGCCAGATCGGCCGCTGGCCATCGAGCCACAGCACATTGACCGGCAGCGATACCATGGTCCGCTCGTCGCTGCGCAGCGGCGCTGCCGGGTCGTGCACTTCATAGAAACACTCTCGGTCGGGCCATTGATAGGCATCTTCCCAGGTCCAGATGCCGTTGGCCTGATATTGCCGCTTCAGCGCGTCGCCGAGCACCTTGTCGGTCGGCAACATGGCGAAGGCCGGGCCGAGGCGCGGCGTGCATTTTTCCATGAAGCGCAGCACGCGATCGCTGACATAGCCCGTCACGAACAGACGGAAATTCCGTCGCTGCCTCACGTCGGCAACGGCCCGATGGACCTGCACATGTTCCTCATGGCCATATTCGCCCCAGGGATTGTGCGTGACGACAATGTCGCCCTCCTCCAGATGCGCCTCCAGCGCCTCGCGCAGAAGATGGAACCGCTTGGCATAGGCGTCCCCGTTGCGGCTGACCTCTATGCCATAGGCGGTTTCAACGGGATGCGCCCAGTTCGCCGAAAGGTGGACATCGGACTCGGCGACATCGAGGCTCACCACCGTTTCAAGCGGGAACTCCTTCAGCAGCGCGCGTCGGCCCGCGCCGACCGCCGGATAGCCCGGGCTCTCGCCGTAGCAAAGGATGATCTTTCGCGCGACGGCCAGGAGCGAGCTGGCCCAGAGGATCTCGTCGTCGGGATGGGCAACGACGATGACGCAATTTCTGAATTCATCCAAAGTCATCATGAAACGGTCTCGCACGGCAAAATATAAACGCCGCGGCGAAAGCTCGCCTCGGCCGGCCATGCCAAGAAGGAAGACAGCAAAAGTTTAAGAAAGTTGACCGCGACGGTCGTGAAAATCTTATAGCGGCTCCCCTGCCCGGCTTTAACCACCCCTTCTCGCGTCAATTTTGTTATTGTTTCATTAAGCCTGTTGTATCGATTGGGGTGTTGTTTTCCCGAAATCGATC